>JAXDJK010000297.1:0-6484 GCA_034665665.1 Acidobacteriota bacterium | reverse complement strand
TCCTGGACCTTGTCCCGGCGGACGTGCTTGTCCTCGCCGATCCCGTGGATGGTCACGGGCTCGGCGACGATGTTGTTGACCGTCATGCGCGGGTTCAGCGACGCGTACGGGTCCTGAAACACGATCTGCATGTTGCGGCGCATCCGGCGCATGTCGCCGCTGTTCAGGCCGAGGACGTTCGTGCCGTCGAACAGCACCTCCCCTGCCGTCGGCTCGATCAGGCGCAGGATGCAGCGGCCGACGGTGGTCTTGCCGGAGCCCGACTCGCCCACCAGCCCGAGGGTCTCCCCTTTCGACAGCCCGAAGCTGATGCCGTCCACCGCCTTGACGTTCGCCACCACCCGCGCCAGCACGCCGCGTTTCACCGGAAAGTACTTCTGGAGATCGCGAACCACCAGCAGCGGCGCACCCGTGCCCATCGGAACCTTGGGCGTCGTCTGCGGCGCCGACCGCTCACGCGGGTCGTGCGTCGGCTTCGCATCGCGATCGACCTGCCGCGCGGTCTGATCCGCGGTGGTTTGGAGCCCGCCGGTGATGGCCGGAGCGACCTTGTCGTCGCCGGGAAAGAAGGGTTTGTCGTTCATGAGCGCTCCTCGCGCGAGGAACGGAAAAGTAAATGTTGAATGCTCAATGGTGAATGTTGAATGTTGAATTGGGCACGACGCGGCGTGCACGGCCATTCAACATTCACCATTGAGCATTCAACATTCAACATTTGCCTCACCCCCGCCCCCTCTCCGGATCCGCTTCGTCCCCGTGCAAATAGCACCGCGCGCTCTGGCCCGGGCCGACCGGCATGAGCGCCGGCTCGCGGCCGAGGCAGATGTCCATCACGTCGGGGCAGCGGGGGTTGAACTTGCAGCCGCTGGGGAGGTTCGTGAGCGGCGGGACCATGCCGGCGATGGTCGGGAGGCGTCCGCGGCCGTTCGCATCCGTGTTGCCGTTCACGCTGGGGAGCGATTTGAGGAGACCGCGGGTGTATGGGTGCGCGGGGCGCGCGAAGAGATCGCCCACCGGTGCTTCTTCGACCACCCGGCCGGTGTACATCACGATCACCCGCTCGCAGAACTCGGCCACGACGCCGAGATCGTGCGTGATCAGCAGGATGGCCAGCCCGAGGCGCTTCTGGAGCGAGGCCAGGAGCTCCATGATCTGGGCCTGGATGGTCACGTCGAGGGCGGTGGTTGGCTCATCGGCGATCAGCAGTTCGGGATCGCACGAGAGAGCCATGGCGATCATCACCCGCTGGCGCATGCCGCCGGAGAGCTGGTGCGGGTAGTCCTGGAGTCGCTTGTGCGGGTCGGGGATCGAGACCAGCTCCAGCATGTCGCCGGCGATCTTCCAGGCCTCTTTCTTCGAGACCTTGCGGTGGATGCGGATCGCTTCGGCCACCTGTGCGCCGATCTTGAAAACCGGGTTGAGCGACGTCATCGGCTCCTGGAAGACCATGGCGATGTCGTTGCCTCGCACGTTGCGCATGTCGCGCTCGGAGATGCTGGCCAGGTCTTTCCCTTTGAACGAGATCGAGCCGGCGGTGATCTTTCCCGGCGGCGTGAGGAGGCGCATGATCGACATGGCTGTCACGCTCTTGCCGCAGCCCGATTCGCCGACCAGGGCGATGGCCTCGCCGCGGCGGACGTTGAAGGAGACGTTGTCGACCGCGTGGACGACGCCGTCGCTCGTGCCGAACGAGGTCCGGAGGTTCTTCACCTCCAGCAACGCCTCGGCCGGGTTGACGTCTACATCGGCCACCCGCGCTCCCGTCATCCCGGTCGGTTGTGTTGTCGGAGAAAGATCCGTCACGGCTCGGGGATGGTAGCAAGAACGGTGACAGGCGCGGTCATCGTTTGATGAACCTCCGGATGGTCGCCCGCGCCTCAGGCACGCCGGCCACGATGCAGACCGCAAAGTAGACGACACCGAAGACACCCGCCACCAGGATCGCCTCCGTGATGTGCGGCAACGGCAGGTGCGGGATGATGCGGAGCGCCACGTAGAGGTCGAAGCCGATCCCCGCCGCCCCTGCCGCAATCGCCGCGAGCCACAGTTTCAGCTCGTGACCGAGCGCCGAGTCGATCTTGCCGATCCGGCGCTGCAGCCCCCGCCGGAGCAGGAGGTATTCGACCCAGCCAGCCAGTCCTGCCGATGCCGTGAGGCCGACGGCGCCGAGGGAGAATTCTCCTCCGGGCACATTCGGGATGGGCATGCCCAACGCTTCAATGATGCGCACGATCACCGGTCGCAGCGGAAAGGCGAAGAGATAGCCGAGCACCCCCGTGAGGATCACCCGCACCGTGGCAAACTTCAGGGGACTCTTGGTGTCGCCCAGCGCATAAAACGCGGAGGAGTAGAGCCGGCCCAGCGTGGCCGCGAGCAGTCCCACCGTGGATCCAGCCAGGATGTACCAGACGTAGCGCGTCACCTCCGGCCCGAACTGGCCGGTCTGGTAGAGCGCGCTGACGAGCACGCGGCCGATGGCCAGGAAGGCCACCACCGTCGGCACGACGAAGAACGAGATCTGCCGCAGCCCCCGCATCAGCCGCTGACGGAGCGCGGCGTGGATCTGGTCCGTGTCGCCGACCTCCCCCGCCATCTGCGGGAGCTCGGCGGCCGCCACCGACATACCGAAGAGACTGATCGGCAGGAGATAGATGGTCTGCGCGTACGAAAGGCTGGCCACCGCCCCCTGCGGCAGGTAGCTGGCGATCATCTGGTCGATGTAGGCGCTGAGCTGGACCACGCCGCGGCCGACCACCACCGGACCGAAGTTGCGGATCGCTTCGCGCACCGGCGGCAGCTTGGTATCGACGCCGAACGAGAGGTGCTTGGCGTAGCGGAAGACGAACGGCAGCTGCACTCCCAACTGCAGCGCGCAGCCGATCACCGTGCCCCAGGCCAGCGCCACCGCCAGGTCGCCCTGTCCCAGCCGCGTGCCGAAGATCACCAGCGTCCCGATCATGGCCGCGTTCCAGAGCACCGGCGCGACGTACGAGAGGAAAAACTTCCGATGGCTGTTCAGGACGCCGAGGCACCAGGCCGAAAGGACCAGCAGTCCGGTTCCCGGAAAGAGGATGCGTACGATGCGGATGGTCAGGTCCCGGGTCTGCCCCGAGAAGCCGGGTGCGATGAGGTCGATCAGATACGGCGTGAGGAGCACACCGCCGAGGACCAGGACACTCGTGATCAGCGCCAGAATCGTGACCACCACGCCCGCCACGCGGCCAGCCAGCTTTTCGTCGCCACGAGCCAGCGTGCGTGCGTACACAGGGATGAAGGACGCCGAGAGCACCCCTTCGCCGAAGAGGTTCTGCAGAAAGTTCGGAACCTTCAGCGCGGCGTTGAACGCGTCGGCCGCGGGCGAGTTGCCGAGAAAGTGCGCCATCACCCGCACGCGGATGAGACCCGCCACACGGCTCAGCAGGATGCCCGCCGCTACCAGCGCCGCGTAGCCGCCGGCGCGCCGCCCCGGAGTTTTGGTGTTGTCGTCGCTCACTCGGAATTCGCGTCCGGCACAGCGCGATACGATACTCGTTCCGGCTGGCCGGGGTCTTCATCCCCCGCCAACCGCCAACCGCCAACCGTCAACTGACTCATGCCAGACACTCGCCTCATCCGCATTGCAGGTGCGGGACCATCCGGCCTCGCCGCCGCCATCGCCCTGGCCCGGGCAGGCCGCGCCGTGGAGGTGCACGAGGCAAAACGGGACGTAGGCATCCGCTTCATCGGCGACATCCAGATCATCGAAGGTTCGTCCGAGCGCGAGTCGGTGCCGGACTTCCTCGACCGCCTCGGCATCGAGCGGAACTTCTACTTCCGCCCGGCCATGGGAGCTACGTTCTACGATCACCATGGCAAGGGCCGCACGGTCACCAGTCAGGATCCGTTCGGCTATTTCGTCCACCGCGGCGCCGAAGACAACACGCTCGATCGCGGACTGCTGGCCCAGGCCCGGGCCCTCGGCGCAAACGTCATCTTCAACAGCCGCCTCAAGCCCGAGGAGGCCGATATCGTGGCCACCGGCCCGGCGGCGCCCGACGGGCTGGCGCGGGAGATGACCTGGCAGACCAATGACGCGGAGCGCGTGGAGGTCTACTTCAACCATCACCTCGCGCCGGGCGGCTACGGGTACCTCTTCATCCTGGACGGTATCGCCACCTTCGGCTGCGCGATCGTGGCCGGCTTCAAGAAGATCGACGAGTATTTCGAGCATTCGCTGGCCGCGGCGCAGCGGATGTCGCCCTTCACCATCCCGGCGGAGACGCGCACCGGCTATTCGTACATGAACTTCCACCTCAAGGCCCAGGCCACGCAGGGCAGGTCACGCTGGGTCGGCGAGGCAGCCGGTTTCCAGGACTATCTCTTCGGCCTCGGCATCCGCTACGCCCTGACCAGCGGCTGGCTGGCCGCGCGCAGCATCCTCGAGGAGCGCGATTACGACACGCTCTGGAAGGCCGAGCTGGGCGCGAAGCAGGAGACCAGCCTCGTGAACCGCTTCCTTTATGAAGCGGGCGGCAACACCGGGCTGGCCATGTTCGTCAAGCAGGCCTCGCGGGCGAAAGACTTCAACGGCTACCTGGCCGGGTGGCACGCGCAGGCCTGGTGGAAGCGCTTGCTCTCGCCGGTGGTGCGCCGGGTGTGGCACCATCGTGGGCGCTGTATGCACAAGCCGGGCATTCACTGGTGCCGCTCGCGCGATACCGAGATGAAGGTGCCGCCCCTCGGGCCGATTTCATGACCGTCGACGAAGCCTACCGTCACTGCCGAGCCATCGCGCATAAGCACGGCGCCAACTTTTCGGTCGGCTTCCGCTTCCTGCCGCGCGTGAAGCGGCAGGCGGTGTATGCGGCCTACACGTACTGCCGCGTGGCCGACGACATCGCCGACGATGACGACGGCGGCACGCCCGCCGAGCGCCTGGTGCGCCTCGATGCCTGGCAGCGCGAGCTCGATGCCGCCTACTCCGGCGTGCCGACCGAGCCGGTGACCATCGCCTTGGCCGACGCCCTGCAGCACTTCGCGATTCCGAAGGACGCCTTCATCGCCCTCCTCGACGGCTGCCGTCAGGACATGGTCAAGACGCGATACGACACCTTCGGCGAGCTGCTGCAGTACTGCGATTACGTGGCCTCGTCGATCTCCGACATCTCGCTGGCAATCTTCGGCTATCGCACCGACGCCGCCCTCGGCTACGGCCGCAATCTGTCGACGGCGCTGCAGCTCACCAACATCACCCGCGACGTCGGCGACGACCTGACCCGCGACCGGATCTACATCCCCCGCGAGGAGCTGGAGCGCTTCGGGGTCAGCGAGCGCGACCTCCTCGAGCAGCGCGAGAGCGATGCCGTCCGGCAGCTGATCGAGTTCCAGATCGCACGTGCCGAGGGGTACTTCCGGCAGGCCGAGCCCCTCCTCGGCGAGCTGGCCTTCGACGCCCGATTCCCGACGCTGCTCATGGGTGGCATCTACGGAACCGTCCTCGCAAAACTGAAGAAAGACCCGCTGCTGGCAGTGCGGAAACGGCTCCGCCTCTCGCCGCTCCAGAAGATCCTGGTGGTTGGAACGCGCATGCTGAGGCCGCACTTCGTCTGAAACCTGCATCTCTCCGGAACCGTCTGACCCCTCGAAGATGAAGTTCGCCCTCTCCCTCGCCGCCGTCCTGCTACTCGCCCTCCCGGCGCTGTCGCAGGAGAACGCGCCACCAACCACAAGCGTCCTCGTCCCGGTCGTCGGCAGCGTCCTCGGCGCGAACCAGGTGCGCTGGAAGACGGACCTGGAGCTCGTGAACGACCTCGGCAGCGAGGTCGACGTGGCCCTGCAACTCCCCACCGCCGCCGAGTCCCCCGCCATCATCGTGACCCTCGGCCCCGGACAGGTGCAGCGGTTCGCGGACGTCGTCGGCGAAGCGTTCGGCCTCGATTCCACGCTCTCCCCCCTCCTCGTCACCACCAGCGGCCGAAGGTCGGTCACCGTCCGCGCCACCGTCTACGGTCTCAACGGCACGGAGCTGACCAAGCCGCAGCCCATCGCGATCCAGTACGGCGCGTCGTACTACCTCTACCGCGCCCTCGACGGCATCGCCTTCACCGACGACCAGCGTACGAACCTCGGCCTCGTGAACCTCGGCACTACCGACGCCCTCTTCACCCTGGCGCTCCAGCGCGTCGAAGGCCGCAACGTCGCCGTCACCCGCGTGGTCGTCCCCGCCGGCTCCATGTGGCACCTCCCCATCCAGATGCTCTTCCCCCTGATCACCAGCGGCAGCGACTTCCGGGTCGTCGTCGAAACCAGCAGCACCGAGACCTACGCCTACGCCTCGGTCATCGAGAACGCCACCAGCACCGCCCGCTTCATCCAGCCGCGCGTGGCTACGCCGTAGTCGACAGGGATACGACCAGGGGGGCCTCCGGCGGGCCGGTGGCGACCGGCAGCGCTGGGTGGCCCAGCCTCAGTCAACAGTTGGTCCAAGCGCCTCGGTGGCTTGAGG
>JAXDJK010000296.1:0-9226 GCA_034665665.1 Acidobacteriota bacterium | reverse complement strand
GCCCGCGGGCCCTGCGGACGGGACGTCCGCGCTCCGGGCGGCTTGCCAAGAACGCTGGCGAAAGTTGCCTACGGTATCGAAAGCGCGGAGCGTCCGGAGCGCTGGCGTCCCGCCGGCAGGGCCCGCGGGCGTCCCGCCCGCTCGCGCTCGGGAGACGCGTGTTGCAACGACCGGCGAGTGAGGGATGGTGCGCCCGGCAGGACTTGAACCTGCGACCTCTTGCTCCGGAGCAAGCGCTCTATGCACTACGTTGACGCCGGAGGCGTCACAGACAGTAGCCGGGTGTCGGCGGCTTCTTGCCGACCCCCGGATCGCGTCACCGGAAAAGGGGCACGACCCTGAAGGGGTCGCAGCGTCGTCGCGAAAAAGGCGATCTCTGCGACTTTCTGTGACCCCTTCGGGGTCGTCGGGAGCGCGGACGTCTCGTCCGCAGGGCCCGCGGGCGTCCCGCCCGCACGCGCTCGGGAGACGCGTGTTGCAACGACCGGCGATGGACGGGATTGGTGCGCCCGGCAGGATTCGAACCTGCGACCTCTTGCTCCGGAGGCAAGCGCTCTATCCAGCTGAGCTACGGGCGCCTTTAGGGAGGCGGGGGGATTGTACGGGGTGGAACCGGTTCGGGCAACCTTCGATTCCGCGTCAGGTGGAGGTGCGGAAGAGGACGATCAGGACGCCGATGCCGACCAGGATGAGGATGATCGGGATGATCAGGCGGCGGCCCTTGGGCGGTTCGGCGGCCGTGGGGGCGGCGGTGGTGGTGGTTGGATCGGCGTCGGGGACGGCGGTGGTGAGGGTGGTGTCCGTCGTCTCGGTGGTGTCGGTGGTCTGGCTGAGGGCCGTGGCCGTCGTGGCGGCGGTTTCGGTTTGGGAGGGAGGCGGGGGCACGGGATCGGCCACGGGCGGAGGGGCGACCGTGGCGGTTTGTACGGGCGGTGGTGGCGGTGGCGTGATGCGAACCGGCGGTGGAGTGACGCGAACCGGCGCGGGGGCGGGCCGCTTCACGGCAGGACCGGCGGTAGCAACGTGAGTGACGCGCGGACGCGGTGCGCGCACGACCGGAACTTCTGCGGCATGTGTCTCGAGCTTGCCCGGGCCGCGTTTCGGACGAATCGCCGGGAGCGCGGCGGGGCTTTGGGTGGAGGGCGAGCGTACGCCGAGTTGCTTGAGGCGCGTCAAGGCCACGGCGCCGAGGTATTGGCGCGATTCACGGGCGGGATAGAAACGGCGATCGCGATCGTCCACGAGCACGTTGCGGCGGACGCCTTCGGCCCAGCCGGGGTAGTTGCTGGCGGCGCGGTAGGCGGCGGACTCCTCGCCGAAGAAGGGCGACTGGAACTGCGCGTCCCAGAGCACGGCCGCATCTTCGTAGACGTCCAGGACGTTCCGGGCCACGGTGCGCTCCGCTCCCGGAGGGTAATCGGCGAGCGTGGTGCGGAGGCGGGCCAGGGCCTCGGCGAAGCCGCGACGGTCATCGCGGTCGAGGGCTGACTGCACCTCGCGCAGTTGCACGCGCAGGCCGCCGCTGGGGGGTGCGAGCAGCTCCGCCTGGGCGGACGACAGATCGGCCTCGGAGAGCTGGGCCAGATCGATCCGCGGTGCCGGGGCCACGCTGCCATCCGCGCACTCGGTACTGATCGCGGCATTGCCGGAAATGCGCGGGACGAGCGGATTGAGCGGTCGCGACGCACCGGTGAGCGTCAGCGACGCGAAAGTCAGGAACACAGCAAATAGCACACGCATTACGGCGAACTCGGCAAATTGCACGTTGGAGGCCAGCCCCCTCACCCTCCGCTCATGACGCGGCCTGCACTTCCACCGGCAGGTGCTTCTTGAACAGCTTGATCAGGTCGTCCACGGCCAGCGGCTTGGCCACGTAATCATCCACCTTGAAGTAGTCGAGCGCCTCGTTGCGGTACTTCCGGTCGGTGTACAGCCCGGTCATGATGATCGCCTTCGAGCGCGAGGTGGCCGGATCTTCCTTGAGCAGGCGGCACATCTCGCGGCCGTCGAGCTTGGGCATGAAGGCGTCCGAGAGAATCAGCTCCGGGTTGTACTCGCGGGCCAGCGACAGCCCCTCCTGCCCGTTCGCGCCGGCGATGAAGCCGTAGCCCATCGACGTCACGACCGTGCGCACGATGAGCTGGACGTTCTCGTCGTCCTCCACCAGCAGGATCAGCGGGCGCTTCACTTCATCCGGCGCCGGATTGCTGCGCGCGCCGAGGTTCCGCTTCGAGCCGATCATCTTCCGCTCGAAGAGTGAGGGCGGGGCATCCATCCAGAAGCGTTCCTTGTACGCCGCGGGCGCTTTGCAGAAGCAGCCGCCGCACTGCGTGCAGGCCAGGGTCTGATCGCGGCCGACGCAACTGCACCACTCGGCGCGCGTGGCGTCGAAGTGCTCGTTGCAGTTGAAGCAGGCCACGGCGTACAGATCGGCCCGCGGCCGCGGCTTCTCGACCGGCACGGACGGCACGATGACCTCTTCGTCCTCGATCTCGGCGGTGAGCAGTTCGGCCAGGGCGATGCCGGTGTCGTTTTCCCCGTCATCGTCCTGGTCGGGCTGCTGCGCGCCGTCCTGGCCGTACTCGGATTCCTGGTGCGCTTCGACGTCACGGCGCTGCTGCTCGTACAGGTCGTCGGTCATCGGCACGCCGGTCACCCCCTCCAGATGCTTCTGCAGGAGGTTGATGAGGTCCGTGATGGCCACCGGCTTGGCGACGTAGTCGTCGACATGGAAGCGGCGCACCGCTTCGCTGCGGTACTTGGTATCGGTATACAGCCCGGTCATGACCACCATCCGGGCGTCGGCGCCTTCCTCCTTCAGCATGCGGCACATTTCGCGGCCGTCGAGCTTGGGCATGAAGGCGTCGGAGAGAATCAGATTCGGACGGTAGAGGCGGGCCATGTTCAGGCCGTCCTGGCCGTTGGTGGCGTAGACGAAGCCGTAGCCGAGGTTCTGGCAGACGCGCTGGACGATGGCCTGGATCTCTTCGTCGTCCTCGACGCAGAGGACCAGTGGACGCGTCACTTCGTCCACACCGGCATTCGACGGGAGGCCGCTCTGCTGCCGGCGCGCCTCGGCGGTCTTGCGCTCGAAGAGGCGCGGCGGGGCCTGCACCCAGAACTTCTCTTTGTACGCCGGCGCGGCTTTGCAGAAGCAGGACAGGCAGTTGGTGCAGACGAGCGTCCGCTCTTTGGTGAGGCAGCTGCACCAGTCGGCCTCGAGGGCGTCGAAGCCGACCCGGCACGTGCCGCAGAGGACCTCGTACAGTTCGTCGGTGGCCGGCTTCAAGGCCACGACGAGCGGCGCGGCAGGCTTTGCGGCCGCGGGCGAAGGAGCAGCCACCAGCGCCGGCGGCGGCGCGGAATCGTGCGCGGAAGCAGCGGGCCGCGGAACGATGGTGAGGTTCGGCGAGGATCCGGCCTTTGGAGCAGACCCTGCGACGCCGCGGGAGACGGCCTGCTGCTGGAGGAGCCGCTCCGGATTGGCCATCGCTTCCTGGGCGATGCGGGTCAGCTCGTCGGGATCGTACGGCCGCACCGCGAACGTGGCGTAGCGCACGTTCGGCAGGGTGTTGAAGCCGGCGGCAGTACGGCCGGTGAGGACGATCGGCAGCTTGGCGTTCTGGTCGGTGATGGTGCGGTAGGCCAGATCGAAGTCGGGATGCTCGACGTCGACGAGCATGGCGTCAGGACGGAAGCGGAAGAGCTCATCGACGGCATCGACCCAGCGCTCGACGACGGCCACGTCGATGCCGCGTGATTTCAGTTTCGGTGTGACGGCGTCGGCGGTGCCGCGACGGCGCTCGAAGAGGAGCAGGCGCGGATGACGCTCGCGCGCGGCCGGTTTGCGCGCGGCCACGGGGGCGGCCGGACGTGGGGCCGGCTTGCGGCCGTTGGTGGGGATCTTCTTGGTCTTGAGATTGAGGCTGCGCGAGGCCGGCTCGGGCCGGAACCATCCGCTGATGGTGCCGAGGAGGCCGGGACCTTTCGATGCAGCCGGCGGCTTGGGCTTGGGCGCGGCTTTTCCGGCCGGCCCGGGAACGGAAGGCTCAGCCACGACGGCGGCGCGGGCGGCGGCGATCTGTTCGGCGACCTGGCGCTCCAGCGCTTCACGCTCGGTGGCGAGCAGGCGCTCGTGCTCGAGGCGCAGGGCCTCGCGCTCGGCGGTGAGACGCTCCTCGGCGGCTCTTTTTTCGCCTTCGAGGCGCTCCGCGGTCTCGCGCTCGATGC
Source organism: Acidobacteriota bacterium (assembly GCA_034665665.1). Classification (GTDB taxonomy): domain Bacteria; phylum Acidobacteriota; class Thermoanaerobaculia; order Gp7-AA8; family Gp7-AA8; genus DASWOB01. The sequence goes on along the minus strand of JAXDJK010000296.1, from coordinate 4,996 downwards.
GCAGTCGGTGCTCGTCGAACGTGGTGCGGGCGGTCTCTTCGGCCGCGAGGCGCTCGGCTTCGAGATGCTCGCGGGTCTCGCGCTCGATGCGCTCCGCTTCCTCACGTTCTTTCGCGGCGCGCTCGATGGCGGCGCGATGGGCTTCTTCGGCGAGGCGCAGCTCCTCGGTCGCCGCCAGACGGGCGGCTTCGGCACGCTCGCGTGCTTCCCGCTCCACGCGCTCGGCTTCTTCGCGTTCCTGCGCGGCGCGGGCTTCGGCGGCGCGGCGTTCTTCCTCGGCGATGCGCAACGCTTCGATGGCCGCCAGGCGCGCTGCTTCTTCGCGCTCCTGCGCTTCACGGGCTTCGCGGGCGATGCGTTCTGCCTCTTCGCGGGCAACGCGCTCCGCTTCTTCCCGAGCAACGCGCTCCGCCTCTTCGCGTTCCCGCTCTTCGCGCGCCACACGCTCCGCTTCTTCGCGTTCGCGCTCTTCACGAGCGACACGCTCCGCTTCTTCGCGAGCGACGCGCTCTGCTTCCTCGCGGGCCAGACGCTCCGCTTCTTCGCGCTCGCGCTCCTCGCGTGCCACGCGCTCCGCTTCTTCGCGCTCCTGCTCCTCGCGAGCAACCCGCTCCGCTTCTTCACGCTCGCGCGCTTCGCGTGCGGCGCGTTTCCGCTCCTCGTCGGCAGCCCGGCGCGAGCTCCTGGCGCGCTTCGGCACGACCGGCGGCTCTGGCAGCACCTCCGGCTCGGGCTCCGGCGTGGGCGCGGGCGCGACCTCCGGCTCCGGCGTGCGGACCAGCACGCGCTCGGCGAAGTCGCGATCGAACGAGATCACGTTCGGCGCGACCGGCTCCGGCGTGGCGATGGCGGGCTGCAGCCGCCGTTGACTGGCCGGCACGAGGAGCGCGCTGATGCCGGCGCTCACCGCGATGAAGCCGACCAGCCGCGCCGGAGGGAACGCCTCGGGGAAGAAGTAGGCCAGCGCCACCACCGCCAGCACCAGCGCGACCAGCCCTGCTTTCCAGCCGCCCTTCCAGACGGAAAGGAGCACCGCCGCCGCGTAGGCGACGGCGAGCAGGACCGTCGCATCAGGCCAGACCAGTCCTACGCCGGTCGCCAGAATGACGAGGTCGATGGCAATGCCATACTGAAAGATGTTGCGCCGGGTCTCCGCGGTCATGTGTTCCTGGGATCAGTCGTTCTTTGCCTGAAGAGCAGTGGTTTGTTCGATCTTGGTGCGATAGCGCGCAACGTCTTCGGTGAGCTGGATGAACGGCAGCGCACAGGCGAGCTCGCGCTTGGAATCCTGGAAGTTGCCGACCTCGTAGAGCGCCACCGCGTAGTAATAACGGAGATCTTCCTCCCCTTTCGCAAACGGCACCATCCGCGCGAAGGCGTCCGTGGCGTTGCGGAAGGCGCCGGTGCGATAGAGCCCGACCGCCGCCTCCGCGAGCACTTCCCGCGGCGCGCTGGCGTCGTGGGCGATGCGATTGTAGATGTCGTTTGCCGGCTCGACCTGATCGTTCGTAGCGTAGGCCTCGGCCTGACGAAGACTGGTCAGGTACGCACCGCGGGTCAGAGCCTGGGCCAGCGCCACGCGCTCGGCCGCCTCTTTCTGCGCGGAAGTCCGCTCGGCGGCCACGCGCTGATCGGCCTCGCGCTGCGCCTCGGCGAGTCGCGCGGCAGCTTGGCGGTCGGCCTCCTGCCGTTCCGCGATGAGACGCTGCTCGGTCTGGCGTTGCGCTTCGGCCTGTGCGGCCGCCCGTTCCGTGGCGATGCGCTGCTCGGCGTCACGCTCGGCCGCGGCCACGCGCTCGGCAGCCTGCCGCTCCGCTTCCTGGCGTTCCGCCGCCACCCGTTGCTCGGCCAGACGCTCGGCTTGGCGCTGCGCCTCGGCCTGCGCGGTGGCGCGTTCCGCGGCCACACGTTCCTCGGCCTGACGCTCCGTGGCGGCGATGCGCACCGAGGCCGCTTCCTCCACGCGCTGCCGCTCGGCGGCGATGCGGACGTCCGCCTCCCGCTGGATGCGCTCGCGCTCTTTGGCCACCAGCTCGTCGATCAGCTTCTGCCGTTCCGTCCGTTCGGCGGCGAGCGTCGGCTGCACTGCCTTCCGTTGCGGCGCTTCGGCGGCCTGCACGGGCGGCAGGGCCTTGGGCGCCGCGCCGCCGCGGGCGAGCTGCTCGTTCCGCGGGAGCTCGGCCGCCGGCACGAGCCGCGCCGCGATGGCTTCAAAGTCCGTGGCATCGGGATCGAGTGGCAGGCGGGCGAAGGTCGACTCGATCCGTTCCGCCGTGGTGAGGCGGATGACCGTCTCCCGCGCGTCGTTCTCCCGGCCGAGGCGGTACTGCGCGAGCGTGAGGTAGACCAGTGCCTTCTCGAAGGATTGCAGGTTCTCGAACCGGCCGGTGTTCACGTAGACCTGCATCCGCTCCGGCGAGAGGAAGGTCTGCGCGGCTGCCTGGAGGTCCCGCACCGCCGACGTGTAATCGTCGGCACGGTAGGAATCGATCCCGCGCTGCAGGAGCGCATCGGGAGAGATGGTGCCCTGTCCGGCCGCCGAAAAGACGGCGAGGAGCGAAAGGGTCGCAACGACGATGGACGTGCGCACGCGCAGAGTGCCCTCCGGGATTCGGTCGATTTTGATCAGAGCTGCTGAAAGCCTGAGTAGACGAACGGAGCCACATTCAAATTTGCTGCCCACTGTGGCCCACCGTGCCGGCGCTCTGGCGCGACGCTCGCAGGAAGCGGCTCACCGGAGTGCACGACAACCTCATCCAATTCCTCCGCCAGCGGCCGGACATGTTTCCGTTCCGCCGCGACCTGGACGTTCGGCAATTTCTGGCCGACGTGCTGGGCACGACCGCCGAGATCGTCCCCCTCCCGGCGAAAATTTTCCTGCTCGATGAGCTGTCGCCCAAGTGCTACGGCTTCCCGCTCACCTCCACGCCCATGCTCGACGAGCTGGAGACGAAGGCACTGCGCTGGATCACCGAGGAGATCAAAAGCCGCGACCCCCGCGCGGTGGCCGCCACCAACCGCTCCGGCGAGCTCCTCGGCATCTATCGCGAGCAGGCCGGCAAGATCGCCGGCAACGCCAAGACCTCCAGCATCCTGGCCGACTACCACTCTGTCTTCTGGTTGCTGCACACCCAGCAGATGGCCAAGCTGTTCACCGGCGTGCCCCGCCTCATCGCCGAGCTGGTCCCCGCCCTTCGCCGCGAGGACGCCGATCGGATCAAGTACGCGCTGCACGCCAAGTGGCTGGCGGCGGTGCGGGAGACGGCTACCGAATCGGGCGGCTTCTTCGGCCTGGTCCTCGAGAACCCGCTCCTCTCCAGCGAAGACTTCATCAGTACCGACCTGCGGGAGCTGCGCAGCTATTTCGCGGGCCACCTGCGCAAGGATTTCGCCCCCTTCCGCACGGCCTTCGAGGAGCTGCACCGCCAGGCTATCGAGCAGATGAAGGAGCCGGTCTTCCGCCGGGCCATGATGCTCCTCGGCTATCCCGAGACCGGCGTGCATCTGGTGGCGCTGCTCGACCATCGCGTGCGCCAGCTGCTGGCCGACACGCCCGGCTTCCGTCCCTCACCCGATCAGGCCATGTTCGACGGACTGTCGCGACGGCTGCTCGAGTACTTCATCGTCCAGACGCTGCGCCGCGGCATCATCTGGATGAAGACCACCGAGGAGGGGGACAACATCGCCGAAGACGGCGAAGCCATCTACTCCCGCGGCATCCGTCCGATGAACTTCGGCCGGCGCGGCGTGGTCGAGCCGATCGTCTTCCGCTACGGGCTCGTATACGACATCACCTCCTTCACCCAGACCCTCGGCGAGATCGCCCGCGGCGGCAAAGGGGAAGAACAGACGTCCTACCGGCAGATGCTGGAGTTCCAGCGCGAGCTGGCCGACATCACCCGCCGCTACGGCCTGCAGTTCGAGAAGTTCCTCGGCGACGGCGCGTTCTACACGTCACGCCGGGCCACCCGCGCCATCCAGACCGCCGTCGAGATCCAGCAGTTCTACTCGCAGGCCCGCGCCCGCGGCTTCGCCTTCAACAAGGGCATGCGCATCGCCGTCAACTACGGCTACTACCGCCTGCTGCCGATGCAGGTCTCGTCCGACGGCACGCAGATCATGGAGTTCTACGGTCCGGGCATCGTGGAGCTCTCGCGCCTGACCACCGGCAAGGCCACCAAGGAGCTGGAGGACATCCAGCAGCTCCTCGTCACCCACGGCTACGACCAGACCGAGGTGTACAAGTTCTTCGCGCCGCTCTCCCGCAGCGTCGGCCGCGCCGAATCGCTCGAGCAGGACCGCGAGTTCTACGCCTACGTGAACGAGAACGGCCACCTGATCAACGAGGGCGTGGTGGTCTCCATCCCCTTCCTCAAGCAGCTCTCGGCGGAGATGGAAGAGGAAGGGCAGAAGATGTACCGGCTGCGGACGTCGTGGAGCGTGTACGTCGGCTTCCCGATGGGGGGCGAGCGGGGCGGCTACATCGGCATGCGGCTCCTCGGCACGGTCTCACTCAAGGGCATCGGCACGCAGGAGATCGGCGAGGTGGTGCACGTGAAGGGCGACGACGCGGAGGTCTCGATCATCGAAGACCGAAAGTCGCTGCTGCACATCCTCCAGCAGGAGCGCAACCGCAGCGCCGCCCGCAGCGTCGGGATTCCGCTGGACGATCAGGAACCGACCGGCGGCACGGCCGACCTGGTGGTCTGCGAGTCGCTGGCCCAGACGGGCACCGATCCGGTGATCCTGGTCGGCGAATGGGACCCGGTGTCGGAAGAAGTGCGCCGCCCCATCCAGCTCGACGGCACCGACGCCGAACGCTACGGCCTGGCCGTCCCGATCACCGCCGCCACGGTGGAGTCGCAGAGCGTGGCCTACCAGAAGCTCTACCGCACCCTCAGCCGCCTGGAAACCCTGCCCAGTTTCTCCGTCGACGCCATCCGTCACAACGCGAATTTCAGCGGGTTCATTATTGGGGCGACGGTGGAGCCGCTTT
>JAXDJK010000295.1:0-3500 GCA_034665665.1 Acidobacteriota bacterium | reverse complement strand
GCGCCGTTGCGAAGCGGCCCGCGCCGAGGAGATCGTCGTTGCCGAGGTGCGGGCGTTCCGCGTTCGCGCCGAGACGGACGACGCGGTGCCGACCATCGTCGAATTGCGCGCGCGCCTCGACGAGATCCGCGGTACGGAGCTCGAAAAGTGTCTGCGCAAGCACGGCCCGATCCCCATCGAGCAGCGACAGGCCATCGAGTGCTTCGCCGCACAACTGACGAACAAAATCCTGCATCAGCCGATCGTCGAGCTGAAGAAGAGCGCGCCGCTCCGCGGCACCATCCGTCGGATCTTTGGATTGCAGCCATGAGCATCGTACGCATCGGCACGCGCGGCTCACCGCTCGCACTCTGGCAGGCCAACGAGACCGCGCGGCTGCTGCGCGGCGCCGGTTTCACGTCCGAGATCGTGGAGATCCGCACGACGGGCGACCACCGCGTCGACGTGCCTCTCGCCGCGATCGGCGGAAAAGGCCTGTTCGTGAAGGAGCTCGAGGAGGCACTCGACCGCGGCGAGATCGATGTCGCGGTGCACAGCCTGAAGGACGTGCCGTCGATCATCCCGGAGCGTTTCGCGCTGTTCGGTTTCCTCGAACGCGGCGATCCGCGCGATGCGTGGCTGCAGCCGTTTGGCCTTACCGTCGCCGCGCTGCCCGCCGGCGCGGTCGTGGGCACGAGCTCACCGCGCCGCCGCGCGCAGCTCCTGGAGCGCCATCCGCACCTGAACGTCGTCGCCATCCGCGGCAACGTGGACACGCGCATCGCGCGGATGCAGGACGGCCTTGTGCTCGCCCGCGCGGGACTGATCCGCCTCGGCCGCGCGAACGCGATCGTCAGTACGTTCGACGTCGACGAGATGGTGCCGGCCGCCGGCCAGGGCATCGTCGCGCTGGAAGCCTTGCGCACCTCGGCCCTCGGGCGCGAGGCCGCCGAGGCCATCAATCATCCGCTCAGCGCGCTTGCGGCGTATTGCGAGCGCGGCGTACTGCAGCAGTTCGGGACCATCCTCGACTGCACCTCGTGTGTCGCCGTGCATGCGTCGTTCGACCGAGACGGCATCGTCGTCCGCGCGTTCGTCTCCGACCTCGGCGGCGCCGCGGCGGTCCGCGTCACGCAGCGCGGTATCGACGCCGGGGAACTGGTGCTGTCGGTTGCGGACGAGCTTCGCCGTCGGGGCGCGCTTTCGCTGTTGGAGAGGAGAGCATCGTGAACGGAAAAGTATTCCTCGTCGGTGCGGGACCGGGCGATCCGGACCTGCTCACGCTCAAGGCCATGGACCTCATCGCATCGGCAGACCTGATCGCCATCGACGCCCTGGTGTCGCACGAGATCGTGTCGCTGATTCCGCCGTACGCCGACATCGTCTATGTCGGGAAGCGCTCCGGAGTGCACGTGCTGCCGCAGGAGGAGATCAACGCCCTGCTCATCGCCGAAGCCAGGAAGGGCAGGCGCGTCGTGCGCCTGAAGGGCGGCGATCCGTTCCTCTTCGGCCGCGGTGCCGAAGAGGCGGAGGAGCTCACCGCCGCCGGCATCGCTGTCGAGATTGTCCCCGGGATCTCCTCGGCCATCGCCGGTCCGGCGTACGCCGGCATCCCCGTCACCCACCGCCGCTTTTCCACCTCGCTGACCATCGTCACTGCGCATGAATCGGAAGCGTCGACCGGCATCGCCTGGTCCACGCTCTCCGAGCGCAACGGCACGATCGTCTTCATGATGGGCCTCGGCAATCTGCCGAGGATCGTCCGCAAGCTGCGCGAGCACGGCACGCCGGCCGGCAAAGCGATCGCGGTGATCTCCAAGGCCACCACGTCGCAGCAGCGGACCGTCGACGGTACGCTCGACAACATCGTTCAACGGGTCGCGGAAGCGGCGCTCGAGACGCCGGCCGTCATCATCGTCGGCGACGTCGTGACACTACGTCAGTCCATGGAGGTTTGCGCATGACGCCCTTCGAGCCGTTCCGTTTCAAGGCGGTCGATCCGATCCGCATGACCACGCCGGAGGAGCGTGCGCTCGCGCTCGATCGCGCCGGCTACAACGTCTTCCAGCTTCCGGCGCGCGACGTGGTCATCGATCTGCTCACCGACTCCGGCACGGGCGCGATGTCCTCCGCGCAGTGGGCGGCGATGATGCGCGGCGACGAGTCGTATGCCGGGAGCGAGTCGTTCTACCGATTCGAGCGGGTCGTCCGCGAGCTCACCGGATACCGCCACGTGCTGCCGACGCATCAGGGCCGCGCCGCGGAGCGCATCCTCTTCCAGGCGCTGCTGCAGCCGGGCGACGTCACGCTGAACAACATTCACTTCGACACGACCCGTGCGAACGTGGAGTTCGTCGGCGGCGAGGCGCGCGACCTCGTGATCGGCGCCGCGCGCACGCCGTCGCTGCTGCATCCGTTCAAAGGGAACATGGACGTCGACGCGCTTGACGCCGTGCTCACGGAAGAAGGCGAACGCGTTCGGCTGGTGATGGTCACGATCACCAACAACTCCGGCGGCGGACAGCCGGTCTCGATGGAAAACGCCCGTGCCATTCGCGACGTGTGCACGCGCCACGGCAAGCCGTTCATCCTCGACGCCTGCCGCTTCGCCGAGAACGCATGGTTCATCAAGCAGCGCGAGCCCGGCTTCCGCGATCGCACTCCCAAATCCATCGCCCAGGAGATGTTCGCACTGGCCGACGGCTGCATCGTCTCGGCAAAGAAGGACGGCCTGGCCAACATCGGCGGCTTCCTCGCAATGAACGACGACGCGCTCGCGGAACGCTGCCGCAACCTGCTCATCCTCACGGAAGGCTTCCCGACCTACGGAGGACTGGCCGGCTACGACATGGAAGCCATCGCCACCGGCCTCGAGGAGGTCGTGGACGAAGCGTACCTCGCCCATCGCATCGGCTCGATCGAGGCCTTCGCCTCCCGTCTCATCGACGCCGGCGTGCCGATCGTGCGGCCGGCTGGAGGTCACGGCGTCTTCCTCGACGCCCACGCTCTGCTGCCGCACATCGCGCCGCTCGAATATCCCGGCATCGCCTTCGTGAACGCGCTCTACGTCGAGCACGGCATCCGCTCCTGCGAGATCGGCAGCGTCATGTTCGGCAAAGGGTCGCAGGCCGCACCGCTGGAGCTCGTCCGTCTGGCCATCCCGCGGCGGCTCTACACCGACGCGCAGCTTCGTTATGCTGCGGAAGCCGTCATCGAAGTAGCTGCGCACGCGGAGACGTTGTGCGGGCTTCGCATGACCTACCAGCCGCAGTACCTGCGGCACTTCACGGCACGGTTCGAGCCGTTAGTGGCGGTGGCGGTCGGCTGATCGATCACTCAAAACGCGCTGGAGCGCGCAGAACAAATCTGCACAGGACGGCGGCGTAAGGACGACGCTCCGTGGCCTGTCGCCGCGTCAGTTGCTTTCCGTCTCGACGATACGACTGGAGGCCGGTGCGACGCCGCGACCGGGCGCATCCTCAGGCTGCCGAACTCTATCGCTTGTAGATTCCGAAGCAAAT
>JAXDJK010000294.1:0-3294 GCA_034665665.1 Acidobacteriota bacterium | reverse complement strand
CAGCCGCAATGTGGGGGCGACGAACGTCGCACGCACGGCGGGGAAGCTGCCGGGGATCATGGCGCTCCTCCTCGACATCGCCAAAGGCTATGCGGCCGTGGCGCTGGCGCGGTGGATGGTGGCGCAGCCGGGCTGGCCGTTCCAGGCGGGCCCGGCGGCGTGGCAGTCGCGGGAGATGTGGATCGCGCTGGCGGGGCTGATCGCCGTGCTCGCGCACATGTTCCCGCTGTGGCTGCACTTCCACGGCGGCAAGGGCGTGGCCACGGCGGCGGGCGTGTTCCTGGCGCTCGATCCGATCGTCATCGCGGCGGGGCTGATCGTCTTCGCGATCGTGATCATCGTCTCGCGGTACGTGTCGCTGGCCTCGATCGTCACCGCCGCGTCGATTCCGGTGCTCTTCCGCTTCTTCGCGAACGGCGCGCCGTTCTGGCGCATCGTCATCAGCATCGGCATCGCCCTGGCCATCATCCTGAAGCACCACCAGAACATCGCGCGCCTCGCCAACGGCTCCGAGCGGAAGCTCGGGAAGAAGAAAGAAGACGTATGAAAGTCGCGATCATCGGCGCGGGCTCGTTCGGGACGGCCATGGCCATCACCAGCGCGCGCGCCGGCAACGACGTGCTGCTGTGGGCGCACGACCCCGAGGTCGCGGAAGCGATGCGGGAGACCGGCAAGAATGCCGACTATCTCCCCAGCGTCCCCCTCGGCCGCGGCATCACCACGACCAGCGACATCGCCGAAGCGGCCGCGTTCGCGGACACGATCTTCATGGTCGTGCCGAGCCACTACTACCGCGGCGTGCTGACGCAGCTCTCCGCGCACATCCAGCGTCCGGTGAACGTAATCTCCGGCACGAAGGGTATCGAGAACGAGACGCTCGAGCGGATGTCGCAGATCTCCGCGGCGGTCCTCGGCGAGAAGCTGCGCGCCTTCGCCGTCCTCTCCGGACCGACCTTCGCCGTGGAGACGGCGCGTGGCGATCCAACGGCAGCGGTGATCGCTTCGAAAGACGTGGCCTTCGCGCAGGAAGCGCAGCAGGTGCTCTCCAGCGCGTACTTTCGGCTCTATCACTCGGAAGACGTGGTCGGTGTGGAGCTGGCCGGCTCGCTGAAGAACGTGATTGCCATCGCCGCCGGCGTGCTGGAAGGTCTCGGCCTCGGCTCGAACACGAACGCCGCCCTGGTCACGCGCGGCCTGCGCGAGATGACCCGCCTGGGCATGGCTCTCGGCGGCAAGTTGGAGACCTTCGCGGGCCTGGCGGGCATGGGCGACCTGGTCCTGACCTGCACCGGCTCGCTCTCGCGCAACCGCTCCGTCGGCGTGCAGCTCGGCCAGGGACGTACGCTCGAAGAAGTGCTCCGCGATGCGAAGTTCGTGGCCGAAGGGGTGAAGACCTCCAAGTCCGCAAAGCAGCTTGCCGAGCACCACCAGATCGACATGCCCATCACCGCGGAGATGCACCGCCTGCTCTACGAGAACGAAAACGCCGCCGTGGCGTTGCAGCGGCTGATGACGCGGACGCTGAAGGCCGAAACCGCGTAAAAGCGTGAAAGGTCTACGCGAAGCGTTTGGACTGCCGGCAGCTTTCTGCCGCTTTTGTACAGCCACAGGCGCTGCCGGTGATGCCACGCACGCTGCTCATGGCTGTACAAAAGCGGCGGAAAGCCGCCGGCAATCCAAACGCTGCGCGTGGACCTTTCACGCTCGTTCGCGGGAAAGCCACTTCGCGTGAACCGTGATTGCAAGCACCGGCAATCCATAGCACAGCGCGTACACCGCCGCTTTCGGCGCGCCGTCGTACAGCAGATACGAGAACGGCGCGCAGAGCGCGAAGGCGATCCACGCGCTGCGCTCGATCAGCGCCGGAGGGACGGTCACCAGCCAGTACCACGGATGAATGGTCGGCGTGAGCAGCAGAAAGAGCGCGAGTCCCCGCGTCACCGAACGCCGCGCCAGCAAGACTGCGATCACGGCGAGTGTCCCGAGTACCACGCGCGTCACAAAGTCGGGATACAGGTGCCGGTACACCACGTCTGACACCGCCGGCGTCCGCAGCGACGATGCGGTCCACAGCTCCTTCAGCGGTAGCCGCGACACGGCCGCGAACACCACGTCGTACGCGGGCGAGTTGAAGATCCACCGCGTCGCGTACTCGTGCAGACCCGGCATGATCGGCCCTCGTACGAACGCCAGCACAGGCACGACCAGCGCCACCGCGAAGCCGAGCGCGAAGCGCACCCGCTGCCGCGATCGCACCAGCAGCGCCGGCACACCCGCCAGCGGAATGACCTTCAGGCCGGCGGCCAACCCCGCCGCCACGCCGGCATCCCGCAGCATCGCCACCGCTACCAGCGCCGCGGCCAGCGCGTCCACATGCCCGCTCCACGTCCCTTCGAACAGCAGCAGCGGAAACGTGGCGTAGGCCAGCCCGTGCCGGCGCAGCAGCACGATCGCGGCGAGATCGGCCAGCGCGATCAGCACCCGCCACGGCGTCAGCCAATGCACCAGCGCGAACAGCAGCTCGGCGAGCGGCGGATAGATCGTGCGGATCTCCGGGTGATTGATGCGCCCGTGCCACGGCTCGCGCAGGGAGGTCAGGCGCGGATCGGATGGCGCGTACGCGTAGGGATTCGTTCCGCTCGACACTACCTTCCCATCCCACAGATACCGGTAGACGTCGCCGGACAGCGTCACCGCCGGCAGGAGCATGATCAGCCGCAGGACCACCGCGATGGCGAGTACATACCGCAACCGCAACGACGCCCCGCGGACGACCAGCCACGCCGCCGCGGCCACCGCGTACAGCGCCACGAACGCGATCCGTGGCACCCACGGCGCGGCGCCCACCGCCACGGCGAGTAGAATCAACGCCGCCGCATGTCTCCCGCCGAACACGCCGTCCTGACGCTGTACTACGTCGTGCTCGGCATGCTCGCGGTCTACAGCCTGCATCGTCTGCATCTTGTCAGATTGCGGCGGCGCTCGCCGGAGCCCCCGCGGCTCACCGCGCCGCGTTACCCGCCGCTCACGGTGCAGCTCCCGCTGTACAACGAACCGCTCGTCGCCGCGCGTCTGCTCGACGCTGTAGCCGCGCTCGAGTACCCGGGCACGCTCGACATCCAGCTGCTCGACGACTCCACCGACGCAACATCCGCCATCGTCGCCGAGCGGGTCACCGCCCTTCTTGCGCGTGGCATCCGCGTCGCGCACATCCGCCGCGGTTCCCGCGATGGCTACAAAGCCGGCGCGCTGGCGTATGGCATGACCCGCAGCGAGGCCGAGCTCTTCGCCGTC
>JAXDJK010000293.1:0-3227 GCA_034665665.1 Acidobacteriota bacterium | reverse complement strand
GTCGTTAGTAATGAAGGTGGCCCTGAGGCTGGGCCAACCAAAGCTGTGCGGGCAGCCGCCCGCCCGCCGGAGGCCTCTGGTCGTATCCCCGTCGCCCATCTACAATGCCGGCCATGGCGATCATTCTCCCTTATGGTCTGACGACGCAGGAGTTTCGGGTGTTGCAGGAGTTCCGGCGATTGAACGTCGAGACATTGCCGGTGGCGACCATCAAGGCCATCAAGCATCCCGCGGGCGGGGGGGAAGGACCGGCCGTTTCGCTGGCGGGGAAGGGATACCTCGTCGCCGATGCGGCGGCGGATGGCTTTGCGCTCACCCCTTCCGCGAAGGCGCTGCTCGCGCTCGATCCCGTTCCGCTCGGCGAGGAAGGCGGCATGGACGCGACGGCCGTGGTTGAAGACGGGGCGTGATTGCACACGCCCTTGGGCAATCATCAAGTCGTCCTAAAGCATCGTGCTTCAGTAACTTAGACGAGCCACCGAACTTCCGTTTCCGGTGGGTCAGAACCTGATGCCTCGGTAAACTTCATTGACTCAGACACTTAAGCACTTTACGATAGTGACCTGAGGACCGAAATGAAGCATGGCGACCAAGGAAAAGGGAAAACAGCCAAAGCAGTCAGCGAAGCCTCAGGGAAAACCACTAAAGCCGTCGCCGCCAAAAGCGGCAAAGCCGCCAGCAAAGCCGGCGAAAACGGTAGCGGCAAAAAGCAGCCCGCCGGCGCCGCCGAAAAAGGCAGCAGCCCTGCCGCCAAAACCAGCGCCGCCAAAGACGCCGCCTCCGCCAAAGGCAGCAAAGGCCGAGCGCCGGCCGAGCCCGTCGACTTCAACAACCCCGCCGTCGCCTCCGCCTTCAAACGGGCTATCGAAAAGTACCCCAACGCCTTCCGTAAGCTCACCGATTGAAACGGCCGGCATTCGCTACCTCTCGCTCCAGGACCTGGTCGACCTCCACAAGGCCGTCAGCACCGAGTTCGGCGGACACCAGGCCCAGCCCGGCCTGATCGAGTCGCAGTTCAGCCTCCTCAGCAGCGTGCAGCGCCCGCAGGTCACCACGCTCGGCCGCGAGGCCTACCCGTCGTTCGCCGACAAAGTCGCGGCCATCGTCTTCGCCATCCTCCAGACAAAGCCCTTCCACGGCGGCAACCGCAGAGTTGCGCTGGCGTCGGTCTTCGCCTTCTGTGAGTTGAACCACCGCGGTGTCGACACCCGGATCTTCGACGAGAAGACCGCCGAGAACCTCCTCCGCCGCGCCGGCAGCTACCGCGAGCTCGGCATCCCGCCGGAGAACGTCTTCCGCGAGCTCAAGGAAGTCATGACCCGCGCGATCGTCAACCAGAGCTGACGATCGCGCCAGCGCGTCACGCCCTCACGTCCCGCGCGTCCTTCTTGTCCTCGATGGACCCGCGGCGATGGAGCTCGTAATTGATCCGGCCGAGGAGAATGCGAGCCACGCGCACGTCGTGACCGGCATCGATCAGCAGCATCGCCAGATCGCCGCCGCCCCACATCAGGCCTGCCAGCACCAGCATCTGCGTGATCTCACCGATCAGCGTCGGCAGCGCTTCCGCGGCGTCGGTAGTCAGGCCGGCCACGATCTCGCCGATCAGCATGACCACCATCAGCACCGCCAGCACCTTGAACAGCCGCGCGATGTAGCGCAGCGTCACGTACGGCTCGAGATCGTGCGACCGTACCTCTTCATCCTGGCCACGCTTGTCATCGGTGCGGATCGGCGGCGCACCGCAAGTACCGCAGACCAGCGATGGATCACGCCGCACGGCCCCACATTCGGGGCAAAGCACATCAGCTACCACAAGACCTCCTCTACCTCTAGCCTGTTCCTGTTCCGCGCCAGCGCGCACGGAAGCCCCGCACATCAACGTGCGTGAACGGCCCGTGCCCGCAACATGCGGGATAAACGCCAATCCCCCCCGTGAGGGGACGATGGCTCTTCTCGACTGCTTCGGCCGCCTGTCCGAACATCTCCGCGTCGCGCGTGTCGACGCGGCCGTCGCCGGTAATGTCGTCCGGATGACCGTCGCGGTTGTTGTCTACATAAACATCGGCTGCATCGCCGTACATGTGCCGGCTCAGGTTCGCGCGGCCGGCCGTATTGCCGCCGCTGTGGTTGTACTGCGGCGTGCGGAAGCCGCTCATCACGAACACCGCCTCCACCCGCACCCCGCGCCGCTCCAGCTCCTGAATCGTCAGCTCCAGCTTGTCGACCAGCTTCGGATCGAGCAGCAGGTACTTCGGCCAGACATTGCGCTGGTCCTTGGTCAGGAAGTCCCTCAGGCGGAAATGCTCGGAGACGAAGAAGTTCTGATTCTCCTGCGTGACCTCGATGAAGCCGGCCGGCGCGGCATAGCGCTCCGTCTTCGGCTTGCCGCCCGCTTCGAACGGCCAGCTCCCGAGGTAATAGGGGCCGATCCGGCCGCCCCGCTTCTGCGAGATCGGCACGAGCGTGACGATGCTGATGTCGTCGATGGCCCGGGTGGCCTTGTTCATCTGCACGGCGAACTTGTAGATCCCGGAATCCTCCGGCGCCGAAAAGTCGGGACGCGGGCTGCCCCCCTCCGGGACGATCGTGGCGCCGCTTGGCGGCTCAGCCACGGTCTCGCCCGGAAGCACCGGCGCGAAGCGCACCTCGCCGCTGTCGCCCCGCAGGGGATGGAGGAACGCCAGCATGGCGTCGGTCAGATAGGCCGTCTTCTGCTGGGCCGGTCCGAACACGCGGCCGGTGATGCTCTCCGACGGCGCCGTGGCGCCGGTCCCCCCCTGCGCGACCGGCTCGCCGAGCACCTCGCGCGAGGTCTGCTCCATCCGCTTCGTCTGCACCAGCGCGCCGACCCAGGCCGTGGCGTAGAGCAGCACGACCACGACGGCCACCCAGGTGAAGATGTGCTCCTGCCGTGGAGTGACCAGCCCGCGGTGGATGCGGTGCCGTTTCAGGTCCTCCGGATAGAGCGGTGCTCCGTGATCAGTCACGCGGGTCCGGCAAGTTCATGCTTTGTGCCGACCGCCACGGGTCGCGGCGGACGCTACGGGAAGTACCCCTTCGGGATCCGCAGCTGCTGCCCGCCCCGCGAGTCGATCTTCAGCGTGTGCCACTGCTCCGGCGCGTTGCTGTCGCCGTAGAAGACCACCTGATACTGCTGACGCAGCTCGTTCGCGATCTTCCCGTACACGCCGTCGAGCTCGCGCTCGCTCTGGATGATGAAGTAC
>JAXDJK010000292.1:0-7816 GCA_034665665.1 Acidobacteriota bacterium | reverse complement strand
TCACGGTCGCGATCGATTCGGCACCGTTACCCGGGCGGACGAAACTGACCAGCTCGGATTCATGCTGCCGAATGAACTCCGAAATCGCTGCATTTGCATCGTGTGCTTCCACCATCGTCCGGCGCAGCTCGCCGTCGTAACTCGGGCGGTGGGTGTACTCACTGGTCAATTCGCGTGCTTCGATCGTGTATTGCAACGCGGACCTCCTCGGTTTGCACTACACGAAACCTCATCAGCAAAGCGCCTGCCACGGAAAATGGTCACCGCTCCCGCAAATATTGATGGATGAACTGCACGGCCATGGCTCCTTCACCGACCGCCGAGCCGACCCGTTTCACCGAGCCGTGGCGGACGTCGCCGGCCACGAAGACCCCGCACATGCTGGTCTCCAGCATGTACGGCCAGCGCTCCTCCTCGGGCCAGTGCTCGAGGTGCTCGCGGCGGAGGTCGCGGCCGGTCAGGACGAAGCCCTGCTTGTCGCGCACGACGGCGTCTTCGAGCCAGTCGGTATGCGGTTTGGCGCCGATCCAGATGAAGAGCGCCGCGGTTTTGCGCTCGCTGCGCTCCTTCGTGTCGATGTTCTCGAGGACCAGCGACTCGACTCGCTCCTCCCCTTTCACTTCCACCACGCTGGTCTTGGTCAGCGCCTCGACGTTGGGGAGCGACTGGATGCGGTTGACGAGGTACTGCGACATGGTCGCTTCGAGCGTCGGGTCGATGGTGATGATGGTCAGCTTTTTTACGTACCGCGCAAGGAGCAGCGCCGCCTGCGCCGCGGAGTTGCCGCTGCCGAGGAGCGAGACCTCCGCGTCGCGAAAGCGCGCCGCCTCCGCCGCCGCCGCGCCGTAGTACACGCCCGATCCGGTCAGCCGTTCCGCTCCCTCGGCTTCCAGACGCCGGTACGCGACGCCGGTAGCCAGCAGCACGGAATGGCCGACGATCTCGGTGCCGTCATCGAGCACGATCACCCGGTAGCCGTTGTGGTCGCGCAGCTTCACGGCCGTTTTGGTCAGCAGGATCTCGGTCCCGAACTTCTGCGCCTGCGTGACCGCGCGTGAGGCCAGCTCGGCGCCGGAGAGCCCGTCCGGAAAGCCGAGGTAGTTCTCGATGAGGGCACTCGACCCGGCCTGCCCGCCCGGCACGTCGCGCTCCACCACCACGGTGCGCAAGCCCTCCGACGCGGCATACACCGCCGCCGCCAGTCCCGACGGCCCGCCGCCGATGATGATCAGGTCGTACAGCTTTTCCTCGGGCGAGGTGCTGAAGCCGAGCTGCTGCGCCAGGTCTTCGTCCGTCGGGTCGATCAGCTCCGAGCCGTCCGGGAAGACGATGCGCGTGGAGGTTCCGTCCGCCGGCGCTTCCTCGTCGTCCGGCTCCGTATCGATCCAGCGGTACGGGATGCGGTGCCGCGCCAGGAGGTCTTTCACATCGTGGCAGCGCGGCAGCCACTGATCGCCGTAGACGTGGACCACGTCCGGCAGCGCGTTGACGTTCTCCCAGGCACGCAGCGCATCGCGGACGATCGGCTCCAGCTCCGTCTCCGGCGCCTCCCACGGCTCGGCCACGCTGTAGTCCACGAGGCCGTCCCGCTTGGCCGCCACGGCGAAACCGGGATCGAGGTCGGAGGCATAGAGCACGACCTTCATCCCGCGGAACAGCTTCTTGCCGCGCTGCAGGAAATCGAGGAGCTTCTCCTCGTCGCGGATGTGCCGGACCAGCGCCAGCGCCACGGGGCGTTTCTGTTTGGCCGCCGCTTCGAGCTGCGTCAGCGCGTCGCCGGCATCGACGGCGGTGATGACTTCGAAGGTCTCGGAGCAGTCGGCGACGAGGAAGTTCTTGGCGCGCTCCACATGCTCTTCATGCGGCTCGATCAGCAGGACCAGCGGACGGACTTTCACGAACGGCGCTTCTGCGAAGCCGGTGCCGTGCAGTCGGCGGAACGGTCAGCAGCCGGGAAAGCGGACGACGGAGCCGCCCTGCTGGTCGTCCTCGCTGTCCTCGTCGCGGTCCTCGTTCGGAATGCTGCTCCGCGCCGCGGCGGTGATGAGATCCCCGAGGACATCGATGTCGAAGGGCTTGCGGATGATGGAGTGGACCACCGAGCCGTCGAGCTGCCGCAGGGCCGCGGAGTCGCCGGCGCTGACGACGATGATGGCTGGCCGCGGGCCGCCGCGCCGCTTGAGATGATCGATGAGGGCGTAGCCGTCCACGATCGGCATCATCAGGTCGAGCACGACCACCGCGTATTGCTGCTTCTCCAGCTTGGCGATCGCGTCGGCGCCGTCACGCGCGGTGTCCACCGGATGCCCGGCCCGCTCGACGATCTTGGCCACGAGCGCACGAATCGCCGGTTCATCGTCCACCACCAGCACGCGCGGCTTGGAGTTCACGAATGAAAGACTATGCAATTCGTTCGCCAAGGACCAGCCCGGCGAGGGCGCCGGGGGCGAAATCGCGGGGACGCGTCGCCGCACACACTGGTCCCGGGTACACGCACAGGCGGGACGCCTGTGGGCCCTGCGGCCGGGACGGCCGCGCTCCCGAGGGCAACGCCTATCGATGAGCATGCGCACGATTCAGCGTTCGATGTGGCCCCCTGCAGGGGGCCCGTACGGTAGCCGGTGGTGCGCGAAGACGCACCACCGGACCCGTGCGTTCGCCCCGTTTACGACCCCGGCAGGGGTCGCGCAAATGACGCGATCTACGCGAGGTTGATGGTGGAAACGCGGTCCAAAGCGGGTGCCACCGTTGCAATATGCCGGACGGCCTGATCTACCAGCCCGACTTCCTGACCACCGACGAGGAAGCGGTCATCATCGAGGAGATCGCGCCGCTCGAGTACCAGCAGGTGGTCATGCGCGGACAGGTGGCGCGGCGGACGGTGCTGCACTACGGCTTCGATTACGACTACGAGGGGTGGAAAATCTTTCCGACCACCCCGCCCTCACCCTGGCTGCGCGCGCTGGCCGACCGCGCTGCATCGTTCGCCGGGATCGCTGCCGAATCGCTCGAGCAGTTCCTCATCGCCCGCTATCCCCCCGGCGCCACCATCGGCTGGCACCGCGACGCGCCGATGTTCGGCTCCCCCGTCCTCGGCATCTCCCTCGGCGCGCCATGCACCATGCGCTTTCGCCGCAAGGCTGGCGACGGGTACGAGACTTCCGTTTGCCCGCTCGCACCCCGCTCGCTCTACATCCTCGGCGGCGCCGCCCGCACGCAGTGGCAACACTCGATCCCCGCGGTGAAAGCGCTGCGCTGGTCGATCAGCATGCGCACGATCCGACAGAAGAAATAGCCGCAGCGCGAATTCTTCTCCGATCGTGGAAAACGACGGACGGCCGTCGGTCTATGGCGATGAAGGCCAATCCAGGACACGGAAAGGAAAGTGATTGGCCGCTGACACTCCCGTTCGCCACCAGCGTCCCTCCCGGGGCAGGTGGTTCCGATCAACGCCATGTAACGACAAGGAATGACAGATGCTCGATCTCGCTACATCCCAGACACTGTCGTATCAGTCCAACGGCACCACGTACACGATCGTCGTGTATGCCGACACCGACGTAAAAACCAACTCCACCTACTACATCGTTCCGCAGCCGGCCATTGCCACAGGCACGAACGGCCAGCCGGCGTTTTCGCTGCTGCAGATCGAAAGCGGCAGCGACGTGAGCGGCCAGTGCAATTTCCAGTCGGTGCTGATCACGCCGCCGGGCAGCGTCACGTTTGTCCAGCAGCATTTCCAGCCCGCGCCGGGCGCGCCGCCGATCAACATCGGGGCGTTGGGATGGAGCGGCGGCGTGGCGTACTTCAACTATGAGTACCCGGTCAACGGCCAGTCGCAGCCGTTCCAGGCCGTCGCGTATCCGTCGCTGCAGCCGACCACCGTCGTGGGCGGGGTGGCTCAGGCAACGGGCAGCACGGCATGGTCGATCCAGCTCCCGACGCAAGCCGCCGTGCAGGCCTTCGTGGGCGCGTTCGGTCCACAGTCGGTCGGCAACAGTTTCAGCCTCGAATACCAGATGCAGGTGCCGGGGTCGCTGCCGGGTGTCACGGCGACGGTGGCGTTCGATTCAACGATCGCCTACCAGTTCCAGCAGCAGATCAGCGTCAGCACGAACGTGTGGGGCGACGTCACCAGCGAGACGGTGACGATCCAGCAGTACCTCAACCAGTCCCAGGCCGGATCGATCGACTTCGAATGGGGTGCCATCGATCCGCAGTCGCCGCTGGGGCTGCAGGTCCAGAACTGGGCGAGCCAGACTCTCCAGAACAACGTGCAGTCGGCGGTGAACAACGCCATGTCCCTCATCTCGGGCAACCGCCCGTCCGGGACGAGCTACAACTTCAGCATGAGCGAAGTGGCCTCGTTCAGCACCGTCTACAGCTCGAACCAGGTGGTGACGTGGTTCACGCACAACCTGAGCACGCTGGCCTCGTTCAGCGCCGCGGCGTGGGCTGGTATCTTCCAGACCATCAACACGGCCCCGCTGACGGTGGTGTGCTCACTCCAGAACGCCGGCCTCACGAACCTCGGCATCTCGAGCGTTACCTTCCAGATCACCTCACCGTCCGGCAACGGTTCCGGCACCGTGACCGACGAAAAATCGGCCTGGACGTTCTCAGTTCCGGCGGTGCTCGACGGCCAGGGACAACCGAACTTCTCCTACACCTACACCTACACCGTGCAGTACACGAACACGCAGGGGTGGACGAGCCAGCCGGTCACGGCCAACGCCGCCACCTCACCGTTCGTCCAGCTCAACCCGGGCGCCCTCCGCGCGCTGGCCGTTTCGTTCGCCACCACAAACATCAAGTTCGGTAAGGCGCAGGGCGAGGTGAACTTCGTGGAGGTCGATTTCACCTTCACCAACACCAACACGCCCGCAGGCGTTGATGCGCAGACGGTGACGCAGTCCCGGCAGTTCTTCGCGAACGACGTCCCGTGGAAGGTGCAGTTCCCGACCGCGCTGCCGTACAACACCACCTACATGTACTCGGCGCGCTATGTGATGGCGGACGGCACGACGATCCGGCTCGCCCCCCAGAGCGGAAACGCCGACAACGTCTTCCTGACCTCACCGCTTCGCAATCGCGTGTGGCTGGTGAGCCCGAACTGGGGCTCCGGCGTCACGGCCATCAGCAACCTCATCGTCCAGGCCTCGTACGTCGACCCCGACAATGAGGTCGACGTGCAGCAGAACCTCTGGACGCTCGCCGATGCCAAGGCGGCGAACACGCCGTGGATGTTCCTCGCACCGCAAAATCCCAACGCGTACGCCGACGTCCAACTCGCGCAGTTCACCGAAGGCGGCGAGACCATCGTTTATCCGCTGCCCTGGCAAATCCCCACGGCCAGCATCAACATCAGCGGATCGCAGACGCCGTTCATGGTCACGGTCGATCCCTCACTGATCGACTGGAATGCGAATGTAGCGGTACTGATCACGCTCTACCTGAAGGACGGAACGGGCGCGATGCAGCAGCAGAACTCGCACAAATTCATCAAGGGCGTCGGCAGCTATCCGTACACGTTCCTCGTCTCCGGCGCCGCCTCGCTGACCTGGTATTACACACTGCAGTACTGGCCGACGGCGGGTGCCGCGGTGAACACGTCCGAAACGAAGATGACGGGGCAGATCCTCATTCTGCCGCGGACGTTCACCAAGACCGAGCTGATGGCCAACGTCCAGCCCTTCCTGTCGCCGGAGACCCATGCCCGTGAGCTCCAGGCGAGCCGTGCCCGCCTCTTCACCGGCCGCAATCTCTCCACCGCGGTGGCCGGTGCGGCAAAAGGACAACGTTCCGGTCCCCCGCTCTCCATCGCCTGATTTGTTCATCCGAGTCCGCCGCCCGCCCGGGCGGCGGGCTCCTGACGGGGCCGGAGGATCTTCCACATGCGCGTAGCAATCCAGACGCAGGGGCTGACAGAAAACGATCCCTCACTGTCCGCGATCGTCCTGGGGCTCTCTTACACCGATTCGGCCCGCAGCTATTACGCCGCGGAGTGGTTCCTGCTGACCGCCGATCGGCCGTCCACCACGTGGCAGTTCGATCCGGGCGAAGCCACCTCCGGCACGGTCTTCTACGAAGGCGTGATGGTCAGCCCCTCCGGCGACGTCACGAGCATTCCGGCGGCAGCGCTGGAGGGATCGACCCTGGTCGTGGGGACAGGGGTGGCCGCGACGCTCACGGTCGCGATCGTCCCGTTGCTCGTCGACTGGACCGAGGTTGCGGCTGTAGTGGTCGACATCGCGGGCCAGAAGGCGAAGTTGACCGTACAAACCCTGGTGCGATTCGTGGTCGTGCCCGCGGCTCCGTACGACTGGTCGGCCGTTTATACCCTCGCGGACGGTACGACGTACAGTACGCCCAGCGCCCGGACCGCCTCGCCGATCCTGCTGCTTCCGAGCCTTCCGCCGCGCGTCGCCGTGACGTTCGCCATCGATGCGGTGGATTTCGGCGAGCTCCCGATCGCCTCGGTCGCTTTGACCGTCGACGCTCCCGGCGCCGTCCCGATCCTGAACACGTTCATACCGGGCGGACCGGCATCGTTCACCACGAAGCTGTTCGAGACGCCCTCCGGCATCGGCCGCTGGAGTCTCGCGTACGGCTATCGCTACACCGTGACGTACACGAATGGTCTGCCTGACTTCGTCTCGGCGCCGTTCACGGGAGTCACGGCCACTTCCGTGATGCTCGAAGAGGTCGGCATCCGGATGTTCGCGCTCGCGACGCTCTCCCCGATCATCACCTCCGCTACCGTCAACTACCTGAACGGCAGCACGCCGGCCAGCCGCGCATTGCCGGTCACGCTGGTGGCCGGGAACGGCGACTACACGCCCGGCGAGGCGTTCCGCTACGCAGTGACGTTCGCAATCAGCGGCATGGCGCCGGGAGCGACCACGGCGCAGAGCGGAAGCTACGTCCAGCAGGGGCCGCCGCAGCCGCCGGCCTACACGCTCGTCCCGAATCCGCTACAGAGCAAGAGCGTCACCGTCACCGCCACCGGGATCAGCGGCAAACAGTCCGTGCAGCTCTCACCATCGTCGATCGAGACGGGGAATCTCGGACTGCCCGCCTCGATGCAGTGGTCGATCGCAGGCGAGGTCCCGTCCGACCCCGTCAACCTGACGCCCCGGCAGCCGGCGTTCACTTACACCTTCGAAGCGGCGCATCCTGACCTGGCGGCCCTGAACTACCCGGGCACTCTGGTCATGTCGAGCTTCGTTCCATTCACCAATGCCGTGACCGTGGCCACCGGCAACACGGTCTCCCCGGCCGCGCTCCCGTTCACAATCCAGCTCGATCCGACCATGATCGACTGGACCTCCGCCACCGCGGTCGCGGTGACGATCTGGAGCGACAGCGATCCGTCCGCCTCGCAGACCTTTCCTTTCACTACGGCCAGCGGCTATCAGTACTTCACGTTCACGTACCCCGCGAGCGGAGAACAGAGCACGTTCGGCTACAAGGCCACGTATTCGCTGATGGGCGGCGGCACGTCCACGGCGTCTGGCGATCGCCAGAGCGGGACGACTCTGCTCATCCCGCGGGCCGGAGATTGATCGATGGCCACGGCAGCGGAGATGTCGACGCATCCGGCCATCGACCGCGCACTGCAACTTGCGGCGCGCAACGATCCCGCCGCCTCGAGCCGTGCCGCCGCGTCGGCGGAGCGGCTGCTCGAAGGGCGTATCGCCGCCGGCCCCGCGGGGTTCACCGGCAGCACGCTTTCGATGGACGGCTTCCCTCTCGAGATCGCGTTTTCCTCCGGCGATCCGGCCCTGCGCTATACCGTCGACTTTGGCGCGCCCGG
>JAXDJK010000291.1:0-2670 GCA_034665665.1 Acidobacteriota bacterium | reverse complement strand
AAAATGCGCGCCGGAGGCGCGCACTACACCGCGTCCGCCATGAGGGATAAGGCTCTCAGTTCGGATTCATCAACGACCGCAGCGTGGCCATGTTGTGCAGGTCGCTCTCGGTCTCGTACGTCTTCGGCGTTTCGATGACCTTGGGGACGTAGCGGAAGCGGGGGTCGTTGAGGAGGTAGGCGAAGGCGTCGAGGCCGATCTGGCCTTCGCCGATGTGCTCGTGGCGGTCGACGCGGGAGCCGAGCGCCCGTTTGGAGTCGTTGAGGTGGAAGGCGCCGACGTTGTCGAAGCCGACGTACTGCTCGACCTCATCCATGGCGCGGGCATAGCCGTCGCGGCTGCGCAGGTCGTAACCCGCGGCGAAGACGTGGCAGGTATCGATGCAGATGCCGACGCGGCTCTTGTCGTCGACGAGGTCGATCATCCGTCCGAGCTCCTCGAACGTGCAGCCGAGGCATGAGCCCTGGCCGGCCGCGGTCTCGAGAAGAGTGACGGTCTTGTGGTTCGGCAGGAGCGCGTGGACGCGGTCGAGGGAGCGGGCGATCTTGTCGACACCGGAGCCGATGCCGGCGCCGAGGTGGGCACCGGGATGCAGCACCACCGCGTGGATGCCGAGGCGCTCGGCACGGTCGAGCTCATCGCACATCGCGTGGATGGACTTTTCGTAGAAGACCTCGTTCGTGGTGGCCAGGTTGATCAGATAGGACGCGTGCGTGAGCAGCGGGCGGACGGTGCGCAGGCGCGAGAAATTGGCGCAATCGTCATCCGTCAGCTCCTTCCCCTTCCACTGGCTGGAGTTCTTGGAGAACAACGCCGCGGCGGACGCATCGATGGCGGTGGCGCGATCGAAGATGGTGTGCAGGCCGCCTTTCGTGGAGATGTGTGCGCCGAGGAGATCGCCGGGTGTATCGGGGAAGTGAAAACGGGACATGGAAGGAGGAGAACGCGGGGGGCCCTGCTTGTCATCCCGAGCGTCGAGCGAGGGACCTGGGCGGGCGGGGCACGATGCAAGCGCCACAGGCCCGGTGCCCACCCACCCACGTCCCTCGCTCGACGCTCGGGATGACAACCTACTGCAGTTTGAAGTTCACCGTCACCGTGTAATACACGTCGATCGGCTCGCCGCGGTACGTGGCTGGGCGGAAGCGCCAGCGGCTGACGGCTTGCCGGGCGGCGTCGCCGAGGCCGTAGGGGAGGTCGCGGATCACCTCCACGTTGTCGATCGTCCCGTCGCGGCGCACGATGCCCCGGACCACCACCGGC
Organism: Acidobacteriota bacterium; assembly: GCA_034665665.1. Classification (GTDB taxonomy): domain Bacteria; phylum Acidobacteriota; class Thermoanaerobaculia; order Gp7-AA8; family Gp7-AA8; genus DASWOB01. The sequence continues at coordinate 1,407 of JAXDJK010000291.1, read as the reverse complement.
CCCTGGATACCAGCGCGGCGGGCGATGGCGGGATAGCGCGGCACGACACGATCGAGCTCGTCCGGCTGCGTTCCTCCCGAAGGCACGGCGGAGTAGACACCGGTTGAGCGCTCGACAGGCACGGGCTCCGGCGCCGGCACCGGTTCGGGCTCGAGGGCTGGCGGCGGCTCCGTCGCCGTATCGGCCATGGACGTGGTTGCAGCAGTCTCGGTGGTGGTCGTATCCGGCCCGGTGCTGGCGGTCTGCACGTTGAGCTGGTGCGTGCCGGACGAGCTGACGTCGATCGCCTCCACGTCCGCATAGGCCACGGCGCCGTTGAAATCGACGGCGTAGAAATCATGATCGCGGGTGAAGATGTCGATGTCCCTGTTCTCCGGCAGCTCGCCGACCATCGGATAGAAGATCCCGGGGCCGGCGTAGAGCGGCGCGCGGGCCGTGGTCTTTCCCTTCAGCGCCGGCATGCGCCGGATGGCCGTGTAGCGATCCAGCCGGCGCTTCTGCTCGGCCGTGCGCTCCAGATTGGCGCGCTCGGCCCAGCCGCTCAGGCCATCGTTCGTCTTCACCCGCACCCACGCGCCCTGGTCTTCGACCATGGTCAGGTGCTCGCCGGTCGTGGCCGTCGCCACCACCGCCGCGCGCGCGTTCGGCTCCGTGCGGATCCGGATGCGCTGCGGCAGGACCGTCAGCGTCTCCGCATCCTGCGGCTTCTCCGGGCGATCCTTGCCCTTCTTCAGGACCACCAGCGCCAGAAGGGTGAAGAAGAGCACCGCCAGGCCGATCACGACGATCAGTCCGCGGTTGTGGCGTGTGCGGGGGTCGGTCACCTACTTCCTCATCAGCGTGACCATGATCGCCTTCTGCACGTGCAGGCGATTTTCGGCCTCGTCGTAGATCACCGACTGCTTCCCGTCGATGACGTCGGCGGCCACTTCCTCGCCGCGGTGCGCGGGGAGGCAGTGCAGGAAGATCGCTTCCTGTTTCGCCAACGACATCAGTCGCTGGTCGACGATCCAGCCGGCGAAGTCGCGATGGCGCTGCTCGGCTTCGTCCTCCTGGCCCATCGAAGCCCACACGTCGGTCTCCACGATGTCCGCATCGCGAACGGCGTCGTCCATTGATGTAGTGAGCACGATCTTCGTCCCCGCCTCGTCTGCCGCGCGTTGCGCCTGGGCCACGACGTCCGCGTTGCAGGCGTACGCGGCCGGCGTGGCGATCGCGATGTCCATCCCCACCTTCGGCGCTGCAAAGAGCAGCGAGTGGGCCATGTTGTTGCCGTCGCCGACGTAGGCCAGCTTGCGGCCTTTCAACTCGCCGCCGAACTTCTCGTACGCGGTGAAGTAGTCGGTCATCGACTGGCAGGGGTGGAAGAGGTCCGTCAGGCCGTTGATCACCGGTACCGACGCGTGC
>JAXDJK010000290.1:0-5097 GCA_034665665.1 Acidobacteriota bacterium | reverse complement strand
CACACGTACGCAGAAGATTGCCGCCCGCGCCCTGATCGCCAATCGCATGTTCACCGGCCTGCTGCTCCTCGGCGTCTACGCGGCGGTGACGATCGCCGGCATCGTCTTTCCGGGGTACTACGACCTGGTCAACGGCGCCTGGGTGCTTCTCAGCGCCGGCGCCATCTACTTCGGAGTGGCCGCCTTCGACGACTGGCGCGTGCGCGGCCGCCGGTTCGCGGAGGGGCCCTCCGTGCTGTTCGGCTTCGACATGATTCATCTCTACCTGGTGGACGACCCGGTGCTGTAGCGGAACAGCGGCCGGTCCACCAGCGTTCCTTCGCGCACATCCCATGAAAACCCGCCACCGGCTCGTCCTGCTCGTTCTTTCTCTGTCTGCTGTATCGCCTGTCTTTGCCGCCGTCCACATCTGGACCGGGGCGGCGAGCAGTCTGGTCTCCGACGGCGCGAACTGGCGCGGGGGTTCGCCGGCGGGGGATGCGGTGGCCGAGCTGGCGTTTCCGGCTGGCGTGTCGCGGCTGACCGTCACGAACGACGTTCCGGGCCTGACCCTTCGCTCGATTGCGTTCTCCGGATCGGGCTACAGCATCGGCGGGCAGGCGCTGACGCTGGTGAGCGGCGCGGAGATCATCGACTCCACCGAAGGGCCGAACGAAGTGAGTTGCGACCTCCATCTCTCCGGCGGCGCCACGTTGCACCGGCAGGGCTCGGTCTATCAGGACGCCGCGCTCATGCTGTCGGGCGCGATCTCAGGCGCTGGTCCGGTCGTGAAGCTGGGATCGGGGCGGACCATCTTCTCCGGCGCGCGTCCGAACACATATACCGGCGGCACGCAGGTGCTCCATGGCGAGCTGCGGCTGGCGAAGGCGGACGGGATCGACGCAGTCCCGGGCGATCTCCTCATCGGCACGACCGGCTGGAATGACGAACGCGGCCAGGTGACGACGGTGGCGAGCCAGCAGATTGCCGACACTGCCACGATCCGCATCAGCGAGAGCTCCAGCCTCGGGGTCGGGAGAACCGAGGCTGTGGGACCGCTCGAGGTCCAGGGCGGTGCCCGGGTCGGCACATCGCTCGTCTTCAGTGGCGATGTGTCCTCCGAAGGCACACTCATCCTCCGCGGCGACGTCACCATCTTCCCCGGATTCAACGAGGCCACCTTCTACGGGGATCTCGTGCTGGACGGCAATCGCACGTTCACGAGTTGCGACACCTGTTCGATGACGCGCTTCTCTTGCCTGCGGGACTACGCCCCGGTCGCTGGCCTGATCCTGCGCGGGGGCAAGTTCGACATCTCGCGCTCCTCGTATCACGGGCCGACGGTGATCGATGGCGCGTCGGCGACGATCGACAATCTGAACACCGCGGTCCGGATGATGGACGGGCGGTTCAGCGGCCACGTGGCCTCGCTCGTCACGGAAGGCGGAACCGTTGATGCCTCCGCGTTCCGCGGTGTCACCACCGTGGGCGACCTGCGGCTCGGCGCGTGGACGAATGTCCTGCTGTTCCTCGGCGCAGAGGGACCACGGCTCATCGCCGGCGGAACGCTCGATCCCGGCCACGCCAAGCTCCTCTTCACCGGGGGGAGCGTTACCCGGATTCTCGGAAACTCGTACGTGGTGGCCGTCAATGGCGGTTCCGGCCCGATGCGTACGTTCGACAACCTCCCCGAAGGCGCCGTGATCTCGGACCGGTTCCGCGTGTCGTACACCGGCGGCGACGGAAACGATCTGAAGGTGACGGAGGTCGGCCGGTTTGCGACGTCGACGTTCCTCGCTGCCGATCCGGCGTTGCTGGACGTGGGCCAGTCCATCACGCTCACCGCAACGGTGTCGAGCTTCGAGGCGCCAATTGGGCTTCCGAGCCAGGTGACGTTCCGCGAGGGATCGACAGTCGTCGGCAGCGCGCTGTTGAATGCGGGTCGCACCGCCTCCCTGGCGCTTCAGCCATCGTTCGGAGAGCACACCTACACCGCGACTTTCTCAGGGACGTCGGGGCTGCAACCCTCCACGAGCGATCCGGCACGTGTGACGGTGCGCCCGGCGGGTGCAACGCTCACTTCGGTCGAGCCGGCCACGATCACGGCCGGGACGACGGTGACGCTCACGCTGCGAGGCTCCGACTTCCTGCCCGGCGGGTACGTCAGCGTCAGCCCCGGCGCGACCCTCATCCCGGCGGTTGTGTCGCCGACGGAGGTGAACGCCACCTGGGCCGTTCCGGGGGGGTCGACGGCGTATCCCGCGGTCATCGCGTATGTCCAGCCGCTCGGGCCGCGATCGAACAGCCTCATCGTGCAGGTCGTGGCGCCGGCGAAGACGGTTCTCACGTTCGAGCCGCGGGCGATCACCGGGCCAGTGGCGGCAGGCGGTGGTGCGGCATGGCTGAGCATCGCCCGGCGGTCGCGGCCGGACGGCTCCGCGGCGAACGAGCATCGCTCGGCCGTCACGCCCGACACGGACCGTGACGGCATTGCCCGTTGGGAGCAACCCGATGACGTGCCGGCCACGGGGCTATGGCTGATGACCGACATGCTCGACGGCAAGGTGTGGTCGGGGCGGCCGGACGGCTTCGCGCCGCCCGCGAGGCCACTCCCGAGCGCCATGTTCCTGCGCGACCCGGACGGCCATTACACGCACGTCATCTTCTCGCACTTCAGTCCATGGACGCTGCTGTGGGTGCGGCCGGGCGTGGGCGCGTGGACGCTATTCGGCGGAGATGGATATGCGACCGACCTCGATGGAGGGTTCAACGGACGCTGGGTAATCAACACCTCGCAGATGCAGCCAGTCGGCAATTCGCCGGCCGCCCCGCCGGCAGGCGTGGAGGCGGGCGACACTTGGCTGGCCATGAGCGAGGATTTGCAGCAGACCTGGGCCGGGGATCGCGTGGATGCACACCTCGGCGAAGCGTCGGGGCCCGGAACGTTGAGCGTGGCACTCGATGGCAGCACGGTGAACGTCGCGGAGAGCGCGGGCACCGCGCGCCTCACCGTGTTGCGTACAGGCGGCACGGACGGGCAGGTTTCGATCGACTACAAGACCGTGGACTACACCGCGGCCGCCGGGCTGCAATACGAGGCGCGCGCCGGCAGACTGACCTTCGGGCCGGGCGAGATCCTGAAGACCATCGAAGTTCCGATCATCAACGATTCGGCCTACGCGGCCAGCTCCACGTTCCGGATCGTCCTCTCCGAGCCGGCCGGGACGACCATCACCGGCCTCACAACGATCGACGTGGCCATCCAGGACGACGACCCGCCCCCGCAACTGAGCATGAGCGAAAGCGTCAGCGTGACCGAGGGCGACGACGGGCGGCGCGAGGCCACGTTCACCGTGTCCATCAGTGGCACCCTCCGCTTTCCGGTCACGGTGCCGTGGTCGTATGGACTGGCTTCGGATCGCGCCTCGGGGGAGCCCCTCTCACCGGGCGACTTCGGGACGCTGACGTTCCTCCCGGGCGGCCCGCGCTCCCAGACCATCACCGTGCGGTACGACGCCAACCGGATCCCGCAGGAGGATCGTGTCTTTCGCGTCGCGCTATTCAAGGCGACGAACGCGCTGCCATCGCGCATCGAACGGTTGCTCACGGTGGTCGACGACGACTTTCCGGAGATCACCATTCTCGACGCCAGCGTCAGCGAAGCGCAGGACCGCGTGCGGGTAACCATCGCCTCCACGCAGCTGAGCTACAAGGCTCTCAGCGTCCGGTACAACACGGCCAGCGGATCGGCCACGGAAGGGAGCGATTTCACCGCCACCAGCGGCACCGCCGATCTCCGGGTCACGCGGGGCAACTACGTCGTCGACATCCCGATCGTCGCCGACAGTGCCGCGGAAGGGGATGAATTCTTCACGGTGGTGCTCTCGGATGCGAAGAACGCCCGCATCCGCCGCGCTGCCGCGACGGTGGTGATCGTCGACGACGAATCCGGCGCGCTTCCGGCTATCACCGGCGCGTCCATCGTGCTCACGGAAAGCGGCGGCGCCATTGCGCACTTCCGCTTCGGGCTCTCGTTCCCGGTGGCCCGTGAAGTCCGTTTCCACGTCACGACGGTGGCAGGCTCCGCCACGGCCGGTGAGGACTTTCTCGCGGTGAGCCAGACCGTCGTCTTTCCCGCCGGCAGCACGGAAGCGTTTCTCAACGTGCCAATCCTCGACGATCTGCTGAACGAAAGCACGGAGACGTTCTCGCTCCAGCTCTCCGAGCCGGACGGCGCGACCATCGCTACGCCTACGCTGACGGTCACGCTGTTCGATCAGGAGCTCGTGGAGATCGCCCCGAACGCAGTGAGGATCGGCGCGGCAAATGTCGAGGTGCCGGAAGGAAACACGGGATCGACGCCGGTGCGGTTCACCATCCGCCTCTCGCGGGCTTCGAACGTGCCGATCACCGTGGCCTACGCCACAGCCGACGGCAGCGCGGTCGCCCCAGCGGACTACACCGCCGCGGCCGGGACGCTCACGTTCGCCGCTGGTGAGACCGAGAAGACGGTGGACGTCGCCGTCATCGGCGACAGGGACTACGAGGCCGACGAGACCTTCACCCTGGTCCTCGGAAATCCGACCAACGCGATCCTCGATCCGGCCGCCGCCACCTGCCGCGTGCTCAACGACGAAGCCCCACCCGTACACCGCCGCTCCGCGGGGCGGTGAGCGGGGGGAGACGTACGAAAGAGTGAAAGGTCCACGCGAAGCGTTTGGACTGCCGGCAGCTTTCTGCCGCTCTTGTACAGCCACAGGCGCTGCCGTATCGCCGGCAGAGAGCTGCGTGGCGCCACGTGCGCTGCTCATGGCTGTACAAGAGCGGCAGAAAGCTGCCGGCAGTCCAAACGCTTCGCGTAGACCTTTGGCGGTCTAGGCGTGACGCCCGGTGCGGAGCGCGGTCATGGGTGTCGAGGACAGCACGACACGGCCGCGGCCACGTGCCGGGTGCTCAATGACGAAGCCCCACCCGTACACCGCCGCTCCGCGGGGCGGTGAGCTTCTCGTGCGAAGAGCGCGAAAGTTTTACGCGAAGCGTTTGGACTGCGGTGGCCGGGCTTCATCAGCCGCCGCTTTTGTACAGCCAGGAGCAGCGCCTGTGGCTCCACGCAACCAG
>JAXDJK010000289.1:0-5351 GCA_034665665.1 Acidobacteriota bacterium | reverse complement strand
ACGTTGCACGCGCCGGCGTCGCGGCTGCTGCGGGCCTGGACGCGCGAGGAAGCGCTGGTGGAGCTGCTGCGCGGACGGATGGCCATCGTCGGTCCGACTACCGCGGCCGCCCTCGGCGAGACCCTGGGCGTCAGCGACTTCGATGCGAATACAGCGCTGGTGATGCTCGAGTCGGAGGGGGCGGTGTTGCGGGGTGCGTTCACGCCGAGGAGTTCCTCGGAGTTCCTCGGGGTTCCTCGGAGTTCCTCGGGAACCGTGGAAGAGTGGTGCGACCGGCGGCTGCTGGCGCGCATCCATCGCTATACGTTGACGCGGCTGCGGGCGGAGATCGAGCCGGTCGGCGCGACCGACTTCATGCGCTTCCTCTTCGCCTGGCAGCACGTTGCGCCCAGCACGCGGCTGTCGGGCATGGACGGCCTGCAGGAAGTGGTCTCGATGCTGGACGGCTACGAGGTGGCGGCCCATGCGTGGGAGCGCTCCGTGCTGCCGGCGCGAGTGGATCGCTACGAGCCGTCGATGCTGGACATGCTCTGCCTGACGGGCGAAGTCGGTTGGGCACGGTTGTCACCGGCCAGCGGTGCCTCTCCCGTGGGCGCAACGCCGATCGCGCTCTTCCTGCGGGCGACGCCGGGCACGTGGCGCGAAGGGGCGGCGGAGAGCTCGATCGAGACGATGCTGGGCGATTGCGCGAAGCGGATGCTGGAAGCGCTGCGGAGCCGCGGCGCATCGTTCCCGCGCGAGCTGGCATCCGCTTGCGCTTTGAACGACGATGAACTGCAGCGCGCCATCGGCGAGCTGGTGTCGGCGGGCCTCGTGGCCTCGGACGGCTTCGCCGGATTGCGGGCGCTGGTGAGCGCGTCGCACGAGCGCCGGCCGAAGACGAGCTTCTCGGGCCGCTGGTCGCTGCTCGATCTCACGCCGGCCTCGCGCGACGAAGCGGTGGAGGCACAGGCGCGGACGCTGTTGCGGCGCTATGGCGTCGTGTTCCGCCGGCTCCTGACGCGCGAGTCGAACGCGGCGCCGTGGCGCGAGCTGGCTCGCGTTTACCGCCGGCTGGAGGCGCGGGGCGAGATCCGCGGCGGGCGGTTCGTTTCCGGTATGTCGGGCGAGCAGTTCGCGCTCGGCGAGGCGGTGGAGCGACTCCGCGAGATCCGCCGCGAAGGGCCGGACGGGAAGGTGCTGGTCATCAGCGGCGCCGATCCGTTGAACCTGACCGGCATCCTCACCACCGGCGAGCGCGTCCGCGCCATCGGCGGCACCCGCATCGCCTACCGGAACGGTGTGGCGGTATCGGTGATGGAAGGGGACATCCTGCGGCCGCTGGCAGAGCTGGAAGATGCGGCGGCGATGGAGATTGCCGCGGCACTGGCGGGGCGGCGGGTGCCGGTCAGTCGCGGGTTTGTCGGCCGCGCGAGCTGAGCTGAGCCGCAGGCGAAATAAATTGCCGCGCTGCTTTGCTTTGCGTACACTTGCCGGCCCGTCCGCGGTCCGGACACATTCTTTAACAATCTGCTAGCTCCTTGGGCTCGACGTACGGTCGGGCTCCGCTAGGCCAGAAGGAGGTTTCGATGAGGACTTATGAAGTCCTGTTCATTCTTTCTCCGCAAGTCACGGAGGAAGAGGCGACGACCCTGATCACCGATTTCAAGGGGATCGCCGAAAAGAACGGTGCCACGCTGAAGAACGAAGAAGCGTGGGGTCGCCGTCGTCTTGCTTATCCCATCAACAAGTCCAACGAGGGGATTTACCACCTCTTCGTGCTGGAGAGCGATCAGTCGCTTTCCGAGCTCGACCGGCGTATGAAAAACGTCGATCGCGTCCTGCGCCACATCATGGTGCGCACGGATCTCGAGCACAAGCGCGCGGACAAGCTCGCCAAGCGCAATCCGAAGAAGGAACGCCTCCGTCCGGCACTGCCGTCGTCCGCTCCGTATGGCGCGTCGCCGATGGCCGCGCCTGAGCCGGTTTCTGCGCCTGCTCCCGAGCCGGTTGCCGCTCCGGAGCCGGTGGTTGCCGAGCCGATCGCCGCGCCGGAAGCTGCTGTTGCTCCCGAGGCCGTTGCGGCTCCGGAAGCTGTTGCTGCTCCAGAGCCGGTTGCGGCTCCTGAACCCGTTGCTGCTCCGGCCGCCGAGCCGGAGGTCACGACTGCTGCTGCCGACGAACCGGCGGAGCAGGCGTAAGGAGGAGAGAAAACGATGGCTACGATGGCACCTAGAAAAGGTCCCGGCGGCGGCGATCGCGGAGACCGCGGTCCCGGTGGTCCGGGCGGACAGCAGGGCGGCAAGAAGAAGTTCTTCTACCGCCGCAAGCGCGTCTGCAAGTTCTGCGTCGAGAAGATCGAATACATCGACTTCAAGGACATCAAGACGCTCCTGCAGTTCATCCCGGAGCGCGGCAAGATCCTGCCCCGCCGCATTTCCGGTACCTGCGCCCTGCACCAGCGCAAGCTCCAGAACGCAATCAAGCGCGCCCGGATCGTGGCGCTCCTGCCGTTCACCGCGGATTGATGACCGATTGGCGGTGATCCCGCCAATCACTCACTACTAATGATCGAATCGTCCCTTCACCCGAGCGAGCCGGTGCCGCTGCCGGGTCCGTCCTTTGGACGGGCTCTGCGCGGGGTCATCGGTTATGGGCTCCTCACGGCGCTGATGATGGTCACGCCGATGCTCGTCTTCGTTCCGGCGGCGCTGATGCACTGCGCCCTCCGGAACGGGAGGCGCATCGCGTGGGCCGCACTGGCCGTGGCGGCGCTCATGGCCTCGCTCTACTTCGCCAGCGTGCCGGGCTCCTCGCCCGACGCGGCGAAGATGGCGTGGGGGTACCTGGCGGGCGTGCTTCTGGCGGTCGCCCTGCCGGCCATGGCTTCGTTGCCGTTGGTCGAGCGGGGTGCGTCGTTCGGGCGCGTGCTCGTCTTTCTGCTGATCGGCAGCGCTCTCGGCCTGGCGGTGACGGAGGGCGGCGCGCGAGCGCTGGTGTCGTACTCGCCGTACGCCACGCAGGTGGCGCAGGCGCAGCAGTCGAACGCGCAGTTCATCGAGTTCTACCGCCAGAACCACATGCCGCCGGACATGGTCCGCTTCGCCCAGAAGTGGGCCGAGTACAGCTCGTTCGTGCTGCCCGCCGGAATCCTGGTGAGCCTCGCCTTCGCGTTCGTGCTCAGTCTGCTCATGCTGGGACGGCTGAATGTCTGGCGCGCTCACGTGGCCCCGGCCGAGCCGCGCACCACCGGTATGTATCTGTTCCGCAATCTCGCACTTCCGGACTGGCTCCTGTTCGCGTTCGTCCTTGGCGGACTGACGCCGCTGGCCACCGGGATCCTGCAGAAGGTCGCGGCGAACACGCTCACGGTCGTGGTGTTCCTCTACATCCTGCAGGGGCTGGCCATTTTCCGGTTCCTGCTCGTGGCCATGGGCGCCGGGTTCCTCGGGACTTCGCTCGCCCTGCTCATGCTGGTGATGCTGATGTTCACCGGGGTCGGCCCGCTGCTGCTCGGCCTGGCCGGGCTATTCGATCCATTTTTTGATTTTCGACATTTCAAGAAGCGAAAGGACGACTCTCATGAAGGTCATACTGACTGACGAGATCCGCGGTCTCGGCACGCGCGGCGAGGTGGTCACCGTCAAGGACGGCTACGCCCGCAACTACCTCATTCCGAAGAATCTCGCCCGCGAGGCGACCAGCACCAACCTCAAGGCCATCGAGCACGAGCGCCGCAAGTGGTCGCTGCTCGCGCAGGAGGAGAAGGATGCTGCCCAGAAGGCGGCGAACGCCGTCAAGGGCGTGAAGATCCAGCTCCACAAGCGTGTGGGCGACCAGGGCCACCTGTTCGGTTCCGTGACGGCGAACGAAATCGCCGACGCGCTGGCCGAAAAGGGCGTTCAGGTCGACAAGCGCCGCATCGAGCTCGGCCAGCCGATCAAGAGCGCCGGGCTGCACGACGTCGAGGTGCGCCTGCACCGCGAGGTCTCCGTCACCATCCAGGTGGAAGTGCTCCCGCTCGGCGCCGAGTCGGCGTCAGCACCGGCAGCTACGGCCGACAAGTCGGCTCCGGCCGCCGAAGCCGACCAGGCCTGATCCCGCAACGAATCCGCATCTTCGAAACGCCGCCGGGCTCCGGCGGCGTTTCTTTTTGTGTATCCTCGCCCGCGCGTGAGCCGAGACCGCCACATCGACGCACCGCCGGAAGGCGCCGAGGGTTGGGGCGAGGTCTGGCGCGAGGACAGGCGCTACCCGCCGTCCCGCGGAATCGGCGGCTTTCTTCAGCGCCTGATCCGCCGCTTCACGGCCAGCGACGCCGAGCGGCAGCGCAACTTCAACCTGGCCGTGCTGGACCTGCTTCGCGATGCGCGTGCGGATGCCGAGGCCCTGCGGCGCGATTTGCGAGGCGACGTCGAAGCGGTGCAGCGCGATGTTCGCGCGGCGGATGAAGCGCTGGCGGCGGATATCGCGAACGTGCGTGGGTTGATTCCCGTGGCGGCGCGCCGGAATGACGCGCTGATCGCCGCACTCGATCAGAAGATCGAGACGCTGGCGGTGCGGGTGCGCGACGTCGTGAACCCGGTGGTGACGTCGGCCGGGTCGGGCGATTTTCTCTACCGGCGGCTCGAGGACGCGCTGCGCGGACCGGAATCGCACGTGCGCGCGGATGTCGAGCCGTACGTGCAACTGGCGGCGGCGCAACAGCCGGTGCTGGATGTCGGCTGCGGGCGGGGGGAGTTCCTCTTCGCGTGCCGTGAGGCGGGGATCGAGGCGCGTGGCTTCGATACGAACGAGCGCTCCGTGGCGGATCTCCGCGCGCGGGGGATCGTGGCCGACCTGGCTGGCGTGCCGGAGTGTTTCGCGTCGTATGCCGACGGCTCCGTCGGGGCGATTCTGGCGATGCACGTGGTCGAGCACCTGCCGGTGGAGGTGCTCTTCGCCCTCTTCCGCGAAGCCGCACGCGTGCTCCGCAGCGGCGGGCTGCTGATGCTGGAGACGCCGAACGCGGAGTCGATGGTGATGAGCACCTCCGAATTCTGGCGCGACCCCACCCATCTCGCCCCACGCCATCCCGCCGCGCTGACGGTGCTCGCGCGGGAGCACGGGTTCGACCTCGACGAGGTGCGTGCCGTCCACGAGTTGCCCGAGGGCACGCGCCTGGCCGTGCTGCCGACGGATACGCCGGACTTGCAGCGCGTGATCGTCGCCCTCAACGACCGGCTCTTCGCTCCGCAGGACCTTCGGCTCATCGCGCGCAAGCGGTAAGTCGCCGGCAGCGCCTGTGGCTATACAAAAGCGGTGGCTGATGAAGCCCGGCCACCGCAGTCCAAACGCTTCGCGTATTCGTTGCCTCTTTTCGCGGAAAAGGT
>JAXDJK010000288.1:0-4521 GCA_034665665.1 Acidobacteriota bacterium | reverse complement strand
TGGTTGGGTGGGGCTCGGGGCCTGTGGCGCTTGCCTGGGGCCCAACCCACCCAGGCCCCGGGCTCGACGCTCGGGATGACAGCGCAATTACGGTGAGCTGAGGAGGAACTCGACGCCGGGGTTTTCCTTCTGGGCGTACTCGAGCTCCCATGACGAAGAGAACAGCACCACGGCCCGGCCGTTGGTATCCGTGGCCACGCGGCTCTTGGACGGCAGGGACATGCGGGCCACGAGATCGACGTCCTTGTCGATCCAGCGGGCCAGCTTGTACGGCAGGTTGGAGATGGTGGTCTCGACGTTGTACTCCGTCTCGAGGCGCGACTGGAGGACTTCGAACTGCAGCTCGCCGACGACGGCCAGGATCGGCTCGCTGCGCAGGCCTTCGTGGATGGTGAAGACCTGCATGGCGCCTTCTTCTTCGAGCTGCTCGAGCCCTTTCTGGAACTGCTTCTGCCGGGTGACCTGCTTGGCGCGCAGGGTGGCGAAGTGCTCGGGGGCGAAGCGGGGGATGCGGTCGAATTCGACGGCTGTGCCGGAGGAGACGGCGTCGCCGATCTGGAAGAGGCCGGGGTTGACGAAGCCGATCACGTCGCCCGGATAGGCGCGGTCGATGGTCTCGCGCTCCTGGGCGAAGAGGCGATGCGGGCGGGTCATGCGCACGTCACGGCCGAGGCGGGCGTGGCGGACGGCCATGTCGCGCTCGAAGATACCGGAGGTGATGCGCATGAAGGCCAGGCGGTCGCGGTGGCGCTTGTCCATGTTCGCCTGGATCTTGAAGACGAAGCCGGTGAAGGTGTCGGAGGTCGGCTCGAGCTCGAAGTCCTGGCCGTTCTGCCGGGCGTGGCGCGCGCCGGGCGGCGGGGCGAGCTCGATGACGGCGCGGAGGAACGGCTCGACGCCGAAGTTGTTGACGGCGCTGCCGTAGAAGACCGGGATGACGCGGCCGTACTCGAACTGGCGGCGGTCGAAGGCGGCGCCGGCGCCGTCGAGCAGTTCGGCAGCGTCACGGAGGTCCTGCCAGGCGGTGGGGCCGATGGCGTCCTCGAGGGTCGGGTCGTCGAGGCCGCTGACGGTGACGGGGGCGATGGAGGCGCCGTGTTTGGTGCGCTCGAAGCGGAGCACCTGCTGGTGGCGCAGGTCGTAGACGCCCTGGAAGGTCGGGCCGTCGCCGATCGGCCAGTTCATCGGTACGGCGGAGACTTTCAACTCGTGCTCGATCTCGCTGAGGAGCTCGAACGGGTCTTTGGCGGCCTGGTCGAGCTTGTTGACGAAGCAGAGGATGGGGATGTGCCGCATCCGGCAGACCTCGAAGAGCTTGCGGGTCTGCGGCTCGATGCCTTTGGCCCCGTCCAGCACCATCACGGCGCTGTCGGTGGCGGCGAGAGTGCGGTACGTGTCCTCGGAAAAATCCTGGTGGCCCGGGGTGTCGAGGAGGTTCAGGACGGTGCCGTCGTACTCGAACTGCAGGACGGTGGAGGTGATGGAGATGCCGCGGCTCTGCTCCATGGCCATCCAGTCCGAGGTGGTGTGGCGCTGCTGCTTGCGCGCGCGGACCGAGCCGGCCTCTTCGATGGCGCCACCGTAGAGGAGGAGCTTCTCGGTGAGAGTGGTCTTACCGGCGTCGGGGTGCGAAATGATCGCAAAGGTCCGGCGCCGGGCGATTTCGCGGCTCAGTTCGTCTTGGATTTCAGGTACGGCTGTCATGCGCGCGCGAGAACAGCGCCGCGCGGGACGCGCTTCCACCCTCGCTGACACTGGATGCGCCTTGATCAACAGTCAATGCGCCTCATCTTGCGAGATATCAGTGTGTAGCACATAGATTCAGTGCACACTCATCTTGGTCAACCATAAACATGACTTGACAACGCGCAGAAATAGACTTACGATGCGCAGCGTTGAGAAGTTCGAATGAGCCAGTAAGGCTCACATCAGCACAAGGAGGTTACATATGACTCTCATGATTCGTAGCCCGCGTCGTATGGACAGCCGTCTGTTCGAGCCGTTCTTCCGGTTCCCCTATTTCGAGGAGATGAAAGCCACGGGCTGGAACCCGCCGGTCGACATCACGGAAGAGAACGAGACCCTCTTCGTCCGCGTCGAAGTGCCTGGCGTGAACGAGAAGGACCTGCGCGTCGCGTTCGAGGACGGCGTCCTGACCGTCAGCGGCGAGCGCCAGTTCGAGCAGAAGGATGAGCGCAACTACCACCGCATCGAGCGCGCGTACGGCAGCTTCACCCGCACGTTCTCGCTCCCGCGGAGCGTCGACGGCAACAAGATCCTCGCCAGCTATCGCGATGGGATCCTCGAGATCTCCATCCCGAAGAAGGAAGAGGCCCGTCCGAAGCAGATCCAGATCAACGTCAACGCCGCCGACACTGCCAAGCAGGTCGAAGCGTAAGACAGCAGTTCCGTGGTTCAACCAGGGCGCCGCAAGGCGCCCTTTTTTGTTGCTACGGCCGGGGCACGCCGGTGCGGTGGAGGAAGGCGCGCCATTCCCTTGTGTACCTGGCCTCGGTGGGGGCGAGCTCGCGGGCGGCGGTGTAGTTCTGTTCGGCGGCAGCGCGGTCGCCGAGGGCTTCGCAGACGGCGGCCAGGTTGTAGCGGAGGGCGGCGGAGCGGGGGTCGTTGCGGAGGGCTCGTTCCCAGACGGCCCGGGCTTCGGCGAAGCGGGAGCCGGCGATCATGGCCAGGCCTTCCTCGAAGGCGGGCGCAGTCTCGTCGAGGGTGATCGTTTCGCGGACACGGCGCGGGGTGATCCGTTCCGCGGCTTCGCGGCCGGCCAGCCGCGCCGCCTGCTCCAGCGCGATGTCCCGCTCGTCGTCGCCGATCTCGGTTACACGCGGGGACGTCCCTTCGCCCTTGACCACGAACGACGCCATGCGCCGCACGTGCTTGGCGTCGATGACGTCGATCCGTGCGGTGCAGCGGGCGTCGACCCACGACTGCGCACGTTTGACGCGCTTGCGGTCGGGATCGTAGCGGCCGACGTCGCCGCTTCGCTCTTCCGCGGTGCAGGTGAACGAACGGACGCCGAGGTAGATGTCGGCCGGTTCGGCACGGCGGAGCTTCTCGGCTGTGGCTTTGTCGGCCTGATCCGTCAGGATGACGAAGCCGCGGCTCCTGGCGTCGTGCATGCGCAGGGCGCCGGAATCGTTGGTTTCTTCGATGAAGACGGACAGGAACGTGGCGATCTTCGGGCTGTCGGCCAGCGCGGAGAGCAGGGCGATCGACTCCGCGGCGCCGAGGTCGTGCGGGGCCGGAATGGTCCGCTCAAAGGTGATGCGGGGGGTGCTCGCGAACACGAGCGGCGCGAGGAGAATCTGCAACAACAGGCCGGCTGCGATCCGCATGAGTCCGGGCCCGATCTTACGCGGTTTCGGCCGCATAGGTAGAATCGCGCCCGCATGCGATTGAATGTAACGAGTGAGATCGGCCGGCTGAAGTCGGTCCTGGTCCACCTTCCGGGGCGCGAGATCGATCAAATGATCCCGCCGATGATGGCGCAACTCCTCTTCGACGACATCCTGTACGGACAGGTGGCGCGCGAGGAGCACCGCCGCTTCCAGCAACTGATCCGCTTCATCGCCGACGAGGTCCTCGACCTCCAGGACCTGCTCGAAGAAGTCTTCGAGGACCCTGAGCTGAAGGACCGGATCGTCCGCGACATCGCCAGGCGGAACGGTCTCAATCGAAACTTGTCGGGACGGTTGCGGGAGATGAAGCCCGGCGCGCTGGCGGAGGTGCTGATCGCCGGCATCGCGCGGGAGACCGGCTCGGGCGACCTGCCGGAGTTCGAGCTCTTCCCGATTCCGAACATGTTCTTCATGCGCGATCCGCAGGTGGTGCTCGGCGATCGGGTGGTCATCTCGTCGATGGCCACGCAGGCCAGACGCCGCGAGTCGCTGCTGTCGAAGTATGTGTTCGAGTATCACCCGCACTTCCGCGAGGTGGTGCCGTGGGTCGACTTCATGGCCACCGAGCCGGAGCGGCCGATGTCGCGGCGAACGCCGACGCTGGAAGGGGGCGACGTGCTCGTGCCGCGCCGCGACCTCCTGCTGGTCGGGATCACGGAACGGACGAACAAGGCCGGCGTCGAGACGCTCATCCGCGGGCTCAAGGCGCAAAAGTCGGGCGTGGAGACGGTGATCATCGTCGACATCCCGCGGCAGCGCTCGTTCATGCACCTCGATACGATCTTCACGTTCGTCAATCGGCACGAGTGCCTGATCTATCCGCCGGTGATTCTGCCCAGCGGCAGCCAGGCCGCAAAGATCACCAGCGTGGACCTGACCAAGAAGAAGTCCGTGGCGTATTCGGAGCAGAAGTCGCTCCTCGGCGCGCTGAAGAAGCACGATTTCGATCTCGAGCCGATCTACTGCGGCGGCAAACGCGCGGTCGATCAGCAGCGCGAGCAGTGGACGGACGGCGCGAACGCGTTCGCACTCGCGCCGGGGATCATCCTCCTGTACGAGCGCAACGTGCGCACGGCGGAGGAGCTGTCGCGCCACGGCTACCACATCG
>JAXDJK010000287.1:0-4418 GCA_034665665.1 Acidobacteriota bacterium | reverse complement strand
ACACCAGGTGCCGCAGCGCCGAGCGGCGCGCCTTCTCGCGATTCACGGTCGGCGGATAGAGGTAGCGCATCCCCTGCTGCTCGTGTATGACGTGCCCTTTGTCCTCGAGGATGCGCAGGATGGTGCGCACCGTCGAATTGCTCGGCCCGCCCGGCAGCCGCTCCACCACCTCGCTGGCCGTCAGCGCGCCATCGCGGTACAGCACGTCCATGATCTCGCGCTCGCGGCGGGAAAGAGGGTCTTTGGTCTTGGATATCATCTTGTTAATTCCTTAGCAGCTGCGAAGAAATTAACAGCAGAGACGCTGCCTGTCAAGCGCGGCGGCGCACGGGACGTTTTCCGCCGCCGGTGGCGTCGACGATCAATTGCACGAGCGTCCGCACCACCGGCAGGCGTGCCGCGAAGCCGAGCAGCGCCCAGCCGAGATGGATATGCTCGAGCGCACGCGCCATCGCCACCACGCCTTCGTCATAGCTGCCGTCGAGGCGCTCGTACCGGACGCGTTCCAAGTCGGCCGACGGATGCCGTTCCGCATCAACGAAGAACAGGCCGCGCGGCTCACGGCGGCGCAACCAGGCCGCGGTGCCCGCGCATGGATCGCAGCCGGCCGCGAAATAAATGGTCGCGGTCTCCTGGATCCGCGGACGCCACGATGGAATCCAGGTACGGACAGCGACCGCGTACATCCTGCCCGCATCGCCGAACCTCTCCTTCATGTCACTACCCTCGTCCCACGCCGCGAAACCGGCCGCGTATGCAACCGACAGCACCGCGGCAGCCCCCAGCCAGAAGCTCCGCGTCGCCAGCGCCAGAAGTACGAACAGCAGCGACGTGGAGAGCTGCATGGGGTTCCGCACGTACGCGTAGATCCCGCTGCGCACCAGGACCTTCGGCGGGTCGTACGGGAACGGCGTGCCGCCGCCGCGCTCCGCGAATTCCTGCACCGCTGTGATGCCGAGCAGCGCCGCGAGAATCGCGGCCTGCAGGAGCACCTCGCGCAGCACGCCCGGCAACAGCATCAGCTCGCTCCAGCGCTGGTGACTGACGGACAGCGCATACGAAGGCAGCAGCATCAGCACCGTGCCGGTGAACAGCACCACCTGCAGGAGCACGCGCGCGGTGAGGCGCGTGTCCCGCGCTGTCCAGCGCGCCAGCAGTTGCGCCGGCACGAGCACGACGGCGGCGGCGACCACCTCGCCGATCAGCCATGCCGAACCGAGTTGCACCACCGGCGCGCAGAGCGGCATCAGGACGACATCGACCGTCACGGCGATCGCCACCGTGACGAATGGCGAGAGGCGCAACAGGAGCAGGACCGGCAGCGCGCCCCAGAGCAGCATCCAGCCGAAGAACAGCTCGGCCGGCATACCCGCCAGCGCGCCGCCGCGGAATTCGAAACGCCACCAGCCGAAGTGCCGCGCCAGCCACTGCACGGCCACGAGCGACGGGATGGTCCAGAGCGTCGCCAGATACACGGCCCCCGCGATACGCCGTGGCGGTTGCAGCCAGAGCCACGCCACCGCCGCACCGATCAGCGGCACCAGCAGGGCGTAGCTGCGGATGAGCAGCACCTCCATCACCGCACCGCCGGCGTGGCCACCGTATCGATCAGGTACTCCGCGGCCTGCCGCGTCGCATACCGCTCCCACGGGCCAAAGTACCAGGCCGGATCGAGCTCGCGGTCATACACCAGCGTCCACGTGACCTCGGTCGTTCCGGCCGCCGCGGACCGCCAGGCCACGTCCGCCGTACGCCACGTCAGCCAGTGCGCGATGTGCGATGTATCGGAGGCGGCGGCGAAGGTGACGCGGTTCTGCTCGTGGCCGGTCACCCGCAGCGTCAGGTCGCCCGGCTTCCCCTCCCCGCCCGCGAAATGGATCACCCGCTCGGCGCCGGGCATCAAACCCTCGCCGCGGCTCTCGGCCGGGAGCGGGAACTTCAAGCGCAGGAACGGCGGCAGCGGCGCGCCGAACCGCGGCGTGGCGGCCAGCGCGCGCTCGATGTCAGCCGGCGAACCTGCCACGACCTTTCGCACCGTGACCACCTCGCGCGTCCGGAAGGTCAACTCCGGCGTCGTCCCTTCCAGGCTGCTGAGGAGCAGCGGCACCAGCACCAGCGAGTAAAGACCTGCCGACTTCCGCTTCCGCCGCCCATAGTCGATCAGCACACCGATCACCGCCGCGATCGCGTAGAACAGCGGGGCGGTCATGAGCACGCAGATGAAGCCCTCGGCCAGAATCGGCCCGCACATGAGCAGGGCCAGCGTCACCCCCTTCATGGCCATCCCCGTGGCACTCTTCGCCTTCGGCGTCAGCGCCAGGACCACCGCCAGCACCGTCGGCAGGCCGATAAAGAGCGCCGCGGTCTGCTCGAGGCTGTGCTGAACCAGCAGGCGATACATCAGGCCTCCAGCCGCCAGCGCCAGAATGAGACCCGCCAGTGCCCACTGCGCTCGGCTGATCCTGAACCGCTGCCGCTCCGTGCCAGCTACCTGCAGGTCTTCATCGGCCATATGCACTCCTCATGTTTTGATCGCGTTCAAAGTGCATCCATCCAGGCGAATTGGCAAGTTGTTTTTGAACGCGGTCAAATGTGTGTTGCTGTTATACGCACGGTCCAATGACTCTGCGTATAATTCATGGCGTGCCATTCACCCGGCTTTCAGACTCCGCACAGACACTCTACGCCGAGCTGCTGGACCAGATGCGCGTGGCGGCAGCGGAGGCGGCGATTGGTGATACGGCCGGCTCGTTCGTCTCGAAAGAGATCCGCGGCAACACGTACTGGTATCTGCAGAAGAGTGAAGGCGCGCGGAAACGGCAGATCTACGTGGGACGCGACTCGGCGGAATTGCGCAAGCGGATCGAGGCGGCGAACGATCAGCGCCTCGACGCGGCCTCGGACGAGAAGCGACGTCGCGAGCTGATCTCGATGCTCACGGCCGCGGGACTGTTCCGGGAGTCGGCCGCCATCACCACCGTGCTGCAGATCCTCGGCGATGCCGGCGTCTTTCGTGCGGGTGGAGTGCTGGTCGGCACGCAGGCATTCAGCTGCACGGCCAACCTGCTGGGCGTCCGCTTCGACCAGCAGAGCCTCAGGACGGCCGACGTCGACGTCGCGCATGACGATTCGATTCCGCTGGGACTCTCCGCCAGCGATGCCTCGGGAGGCGACGTCCTGGCGCGCCTTCGTGCGGCGGAGCCGCGGTTCTTTGCGATCCCGGGTCTGGATGTGCGCGAGCCGAGCACCTCGTTCAAAGTGCGCGGCCGCGATCTGCGCGTGGACTTTCTCACGCCAGCGCGCTCGCGGCAGTCGCCCGCGCCGGTGCTCCTCCCCCACCTTGGCGTGGCAGCGCAGCCCCTGGCCGGGCTCGATTACCTGCTCGAGGAGCCGATCGATGCGGTGGTCGTGGCGGCGGCCGGCGTGCACGTGCAGGTGCCGTCTCCCGCCCGTTTCGCGCTGCACAAGATGTGGGTGGCCTCGCAGCGTCCCGCGTCGGAACAGGCCAAGGTGCAAAAAGACCTGCGCCAGGCCGAACAACTGCTGGACGTCCTGAGCCTCGACCGGCCCGATGACATCTCGGTCGCCTATGCGTCGCTGTCCCGCCGCGGTTCGATGCTGCGCGTCGTGCGCCGCGCCTGGAAAGGACTGCCGGACGAGCTCCAGGAACGTCTTCACGCGCTGATCTGAGCGTATCCCCGCCGGCTGGTGACTTTCCGCGCACCTCCTGTGTCTAACGTTCAAAGCCCAGGAAACGGACGAAGGAGGATGGCCATGAATGTCTCGCGTTTGGGGATCTCGGCGGCGGCGGTGTTGTTGTCGGCGGTTTCGGTGATGGCGGTGCCGGCGGTGCCGAAGCGGCCGGTCATCCAGGTGGCGATTCTGCTGGACACGAGCAGCAGCATGGACGGGCTGATCGATCAGGCCCGGACGCAGTTGTGGCGGGTGGTCAATGAGCTGGCCACCGCGAAGAAACAGGGCGCGAGCCCCGACCTGCAGGTGGCGCTGTACGAGTACGGCAACGACGGGCTGTCCGCAGAGAAGGGCTACGTCCGGAAAGTCCTGCCGCTCACGAACGATCTGGACCGCGTGTCCGAAGAACTGTTCGCGCTGAAGACCAACGGGGGCGAGGAGTACTGCGGCAAGGTCATTGCCGAGGCGGTCAAGGGGCTGGACTGGAGCATTTCCAATCACGACCTGAAGATCATCTTCATCGCCGGCAACGAGGCTTTCACGCAGGGGTCGGTCGACTTCCGGGATTCGTGCAAGACCGCGATCACACGCGGGATCGTGGTGAACACGATCTTCTGCGGCGACCAGCAGAGCGGCATCGACACGCACTGGAAAGACGGCGCGGACCTGGCGGACGGCCGGTTCACCAGCATCGACCAGAACTACCGCGTGGCGGAGGTCGTGGC
>JAXDJK010000286.1:0-4818 GCA_034665665.1 Acidobacteriota bacterium | reverse complement strand
ATCTACCACAACGGCGGCTCCGTCAGCTTCGTTGCCCCCTACGAGACGCTCGAAGCGGCGAACGTCGAAGGGACGCGCGAAGTGCTCCGCCTCGCGGCCGCCACGCGCGTCAAACCGGTGCACGTCGTCTCCACCCTCAGCGTCCACTTCACGCCCGCCCGCATTGGCAGCACCGTGCACGAGACCGACGCACTGCCCGCGGGCAGCGAGATCGAAGGCGGCTACGTGCAGACGAAGTGGGTGGCCGACCGCGTGGCCCAGCTCGCGCGCACAGCGGGCCTGCCCGTCTCCATCCACCGTCCCGCGCGCATCACCGGCGACAGCCGCACCGGCGCGCACACCACCGACTTTTTCTACGCCTGGCTGCGCGGCTGCATCGAGCTCGGCGCCTTCCCGCGCGAGAGCGGTGTGCTGAACATGACCCCGGTCGATCACATCGCCCGCGCCATCGTCCGCCTCTCCCTCGACGGCAGCACGGCCGAGCATCACTACTTCCACAACGGCGCCGTCACCGTCGACACGCTGGCGGATCTACTGCGCCGCCGCGGCCTGGCCGCTGCAATCCTGCCGTTCGCGGACTGGCGCGAAGCACTGCGCCGCGATGCCGGCAACGCGCTCGCCAAATTCTCAGCCTTCGTCGATGCACCGGCCGGCGACGAGCCGCTCTTCGACTGCTCCACTACCGACTCGCTCCTGGCCGCGCACGGCCTCGCCTGCCCTGCCGCGGACGAACGGCTGCTCTCCCTTTATCTCGACCGCCTCGGCGTTTCCAACGTCACCGCCACCACCGGAGATCTCACATGAACACCTTCACCGGACGCCGCGCCTTCCTGGCCCTCTGGTTCGGCCAGCTCATCTCCGTGATCGGCTCGCGCTTCTCGACCTTCGCCCTCGGCATCTGGGTGCTCGAGAAGACCGGCTCGACCACCCAGTACGCCCTGATCTTCGTCTTCATGGCCGTCCCCGCGCTCCTGCTCGCGCCCTTTGCCGGCGCGCTCGTGGACCGGTGGGACCGCCGCAACGTGATGATGATCAGCGACGCCATCTCGGCCTTCTCCGTGCTGGCCCTGGCGGCGCTCATGGCCGCCGGCCACATCCAGCTCTGGCACATCTACGTCGTGGCCGCCGTGCAGGCGCTGGCCGGCGCGTTCCAGGTCCCGGCCTACATGGCCAGCATCCCGCTGCTCGTCCCGAAAGAGCAGCTGGCGCGCGCCAACGGCCTGGTGCAGACCGCCTTCGCCGCCGCGCAGGTGGTCGGCCCCGCCTTCGCCGGCATCCTGGTCAGCACCATCTCGCTGCACGGCGTGCTGATCGTCGACTTCGCCACCTTCCTCTGCGGCGTCACCACGCTGTTCCTCGTGAAGATCCCGCGCCCGGCGCCGGCCGAAGGCGCGCCTGAAGACTCGACGGTCGAGCCGCTGCTCTGGCAGGAAGCGGCCGAGGGCTGGCGCTTCGTCCGCGAGCGCGCCGGCCTGCTCGGGCTGCTGACGATCTTCGGCTTCACCAACTTCCTCTTCGGCATCGTGGCGATCCTGATCTCGCCGATGGTGCTGGCCTTCGCCAACGCCGCGGCCCTCGGCCTGCAGATGTCGCTCGGCGGCATCGGTCTGCTCATCGGCGGCCTGATCATGAGCGCCTGGGGCGGGCCGAAGAAGCGCATCCACGCCGTGCTCCTCGGCACGATCGTGGCCGGCCTCTTCCTGGCCGGGCACGGCTTCAGGGCCAACGTCTGGTTCCTCGGCGTGGCCGGCCTGCTCTTCTTCATTTCCATCCCGATCATGAACGCCTCGCAGGACTCCATCTGGCAGACCAAAGTCCCGCCGGCGCTGCAGGGCCGCTGCTTCGCGATCCAGCGCGTGCTCTCCGAGGCCGCCATGCCGGTGGGCTTCTGCCTCGCGGGCCCGCTCGCCGACCGCGTCTTCGAGCCGCTGCTCGCGCCGCACGGTGCGCTGGCCGGTTCCGTGGGACGGATCATCGGCACCGGTCCGGGCCGCGGTATGGCCCTGATCTTCATCATCGCCGGTCTGACCATGTCGCTCGCGGGAGTGGCCGGTTACGGCGTCCGCAGCGTCCGTAACGTCGAAACGGATCTCGCCGACGCCACTCTCGAGCCGCAGGAGCCAGCCGCACCCGCTCCCGCGCCGCTGCTCGCCTTTCCAACCCCCGCAGTCTCGGAGGAGCTATGACCTCGCAGGACCAGGATCTCGCAACCTACAACGTGGTGATGAACGCGGAAGAGCAGTACTCGATCTGGCCCGCGGACCGGGAGAACGCGCTCGGCTGGCGTGACGCCGGGTTCCGCGGAACGAGGGACGAATGCCTCCGCCACATCGAGCAACTCTGGACCGACATGCGGCCCCTCAGCCTTCGCGGCGCGGCCGGGAACAAGGGAGTTTGACGTGGATAAGACCCCGATCCTCAGCAGCACCGAAATCTCCAACGCCGCAGCGCAGGGCTGCCCCCACGCCGCGCGTGCCGCGGCCGCTGCCGCCGCTGCTGCCGTCGTTTCGAGCGACGACGCCGCCACGGCCATGCTCCACATCCGCGCGGAGCCCGAGGCCACGCCGGTCGCCCCCGACCCGCAGATCTACAGCTTCAAGCAGGTCAGGAACAACCTGGAGCCCGATCACCCGCTGGCCGTCACCACCGCGTGGATCAAGAGCTTCCTGGCGCGCCCGCATCCCGACCTCGGACGCAGCGGACCGGTCTGCCCCTTCGTCCCCGGCGCCATCGGCCAGGACACCATCTGGCTGGCCAGCGTTCCTGAAGGCCGCGGCGATCGCCAGGTCATCATCGACATCGTCAGCCGCTACCGCGACCTCTTCCTCGAGCTCGAGCCCAGGACCGGCGACTCCGCGATGATGAAGGCCATGGTCATCGTCTTCCCCAACGTCCCCAGCGACGATGCGGGCGTGATCGACGAAGTCCAGCTCGCGCTCAAGCCGCTCTTCGTCGAAGACGGCCTGATGATCGGCGAGTTCCACGAGCGCAACGACGGCGGCGGCCTGCGCAACCCCGACTTCCACCCCCTGCGCAGCCCCATTCCGTCGCTGGCCATCCGCTTCATGGTCGAATCCGACCTGCCGTTCCTGCACCGGCCTCTCTACACGCCCGACCTGCGCGCGGGATTCATCCGCTCGTACATCCGGCGCCTCGGCACCACCATCAGCCGCAACAGCTTCGACATCGCCCTGAACGCCCTCCTCGCCGCGCAGATCCAGTTGACGCAGGAAGTCAGCAACACGGCGCAGTCGATGCCGATCCTCTGAGCACCGCCATGACTGAAACGAACCACACCCCGCAGCACATCGCCGTCATCGGCGGCGGCCTGGCCGGCTCGCTCTTCGCCCTGGAGATGGCGCAACGCGGCCACCGCGTCGACGTCTACGAGCGCCGCTCCGACCCGCGCAAGCGCCGCGGCGAAGAAGGGCGCTCCATCAACCTCGGGCTATCCAAGCGCGGCATCACCGCGCTGACCGAGGTGGGATTGCGCGACGAAGTCCTGGCCGTGGCGGTGCCGATGGAAGGCCGCGTCATCCACGGCCTCGACGGAAGCCAGCGCTTTCAGCCCTACGGCAAGAACCGGCAGGAAGTGCTCCACTCCATCGACCGCAATGAGCTGAACGACATGCTCCTGGACCGCGCGGAGAGCCACCCCGCGGTGACGCTCCACTTCGAGCACCGCTGCCTGACCATCGACCAGGGCAAGCGCGAAGTGGTCCTGGAACGGCGCGACGGATCGCAGATCGCCGTCACCGCCGACTGGGTGGTCGGCGCCGACGGCGCCTTCTCCCGCGTCCGCGAAGAGATGCAACGCGGCCAGCGCGCCAGCTTCAGCCGCGAGTTCCTGGAGTGGGGCTACAAAGAGCTGAACCTCCCGGCCAATCCCGACGGCACGTCCCAGCTGCGCCTCAACGCGTTGCATGTCTGGCCGCGTGGCCACTGCCTGATCGTCTCCCACGCCAACCGCAACGGCTCGCACACGCTCACGCTGTTCTTCCCGTTCGAAGGGCCGGACAGCGTCGAGAACACCAAAACACCCGCGGACGTCGAAGCCCTCTTTGCCAAGTACTTCCCCGACTTGGTGCCCCTGCTCCCGCACCTCCTCGAGCAGTGGCAGACCCACCCGACCGGCTCCCTCGTGACCACCAGGACCGCGCCGTGGCACATCGGCGACTGGATCGTCCTCGTCGGCGACGCCTGCCACGCCGTCTACCCGTTCTACGGGCAGGGCATGAACTCCGCGTTCGAAGACTGCGTGGCGCTGGCGCGCGAGTTGGACCGCCATCCGGGCGATCGCCGCGCCGCCTTCCGTGCCTACCAGGCCGCGCGCAAACCGCACACCGACACCCTGGCCGAGCTCTCGAAGGACAACTTCATCGAGCTCCGCCAGCGCGTGCAGTCGCCGCTCTTCCTCCTGCGCAAACGCCTCGACGTCTTCCTGAACCGCCTGGCTCCCGCTACCTGGCTCCCCCTCTACACCATGATCGCCCACACCACCATGCCCTACGGCGAAGCCCTCGCCCGCGCCCGCCGCCAGGACCGCCTCCTCCTCTCCGCCGCCGCCGGGGGGGTCGTAGCCGTGCTCACGGCGCTCGCGCTGTACGCGATGTAACTCGCACCGCGGTACGCGAACAGGCGGGACGCCTGTGGGCCCTGCGGACGGGACGTCCGCGCTCCCGGCGGCTGTCCGCCCCTTCTACAATTTGCCCTGCGGTGACGTGTCTAAATCGTAGACCACGTGCGGCGCCACGATCCCATATGAGGAGGACGGTCTCCTGGCGGGCGTCGGACAGCGTGACGACGTCCGTGCCTCGT
>JAXDJK010000285.1:0-6418 GCA_034665665.1 Acidobacteriota bacterium | reverse complement strand
TGTACAGCCAGGGGCAGCGCACGTGCCCTACGAGACAGTCCGGCGAGTGCTACGGCAGCGCATGTGGCTGTACAAAAGCGGCGGGAAAGCGCCGCACTCCAAACGCTTCGCGTAGTCCTTTGACGTTTTAGGTCCGCGGCATTCGCCGCTGCCTTGCGGCAGCGGCGAATGCTCAGGGACATCGGCCGCTAGAAAATGAACCGCACCTCGAGCTGGAACATACGCGGCGGGTCGACGTTCGCGAAGGCCGGCAGCGCGTTCGCGGAGCTGCCGACGGCCGCGAGCTGGCCGAAGGTCGGGTTGACCGTGGCGGCGTCGCCGTAGGTGGTCTGGCCGCGGCCGAGGTAGTTGCCGTGATTGAGGAGGTTGAAGCCCTCCAGGCGCAGCACCACCGTGCCGAGCGGCGAGCGGTTCAGGCGCGTCTCCAGGAACAGCCCCACGTCCGACGTGCCGGTGCCGCGGAACTGCGACTTCTTCATCACCTCGCCGTTCACCACCGGGCGGTCGTTGTTCGCGCCGTCGCCGTTGTTGTCGACGCCGGTGGTGGCGCTGAACGGACGCGCCGAGGCCAGCTGCGTGACCGTGCCGACCGTGAAGTTGTACGGCAGCTGGTAATTGAGAATGATCACCGCGCGGTGGCGCTGGTCGAGCAGGCTCGGGCCGCGCTCTTCCTCGCCGAGGCGGGCGATGTTGCCCTGGTTCGGCGCCACGCCGTTGCCGTCCGGCTCCGTCGTGTTCGTCGCCTTCGAGAGCGTGTAGCTGACCGACGCATCCAGCTTCGAGCGGCGATACGTGATCTGCGTCTGCAGGCCGTCGTAATCCGCCTCGCCGAGGTTCGTCAGCACGTTCACCTGCCGCACCCCGCCGGCCACCGGCAGGATCGGGCGGGTGGCATTCGCCGCCGCCACCGTGCGCACCTGGCCGATGGCCGTGCGGTCGAACGGCGCCGGAGCGTTCAGGTCCACCGTGCGCACCAGATCCGTCCAGTGCTGATGCACGACGTCCGCGCCGATGAAGAGACCGGGGATGACCTCCCGTTCCAGGCCGAGGGACATCACCTGGCTGCGGGGATTCACCAACTCGTCCGGGTAATTCGGCAGCTTGCCGAAATCGAGGCCGTACGCCGCGAACTGCGACTGGTAGAACGCCCGCTGGCCCGCCTGGATGGTGATGTCGCGCGCCGGCAGCTGCGAAGCCGGCAGCGTGCGCGGATCGAACGACAGCGGCAGACAGGCGCCCGTCAGGCAGGTCGGGAAGCCGAGCTGTCCCGGCGTGGCCGTGTAAGTGGTCAGTCCATCGAGTCCGTTCACCAGATAGCTGGCGATCAGGTTCGACTGGATCTGCGTGTAGTACATCCCGTACCCGCCGCGAACGGCCGTGCGCGCGTCGCCGCCTGGATGCCAGCCGAAGCCGACGCGCGGCGCCAGGTTCCGCTTCGCGTCCGTGAGCGTCTGCCGGTCGTAGCGCAGGCCCGCGTCCACCGTGAGGTTGTTCGTCACGTGCACGCTGTCCTGCACGTACGCTGCGTAGAGCCGCTGCTGCAGGTCGTAGCTGTCGATCCCGAAGCTGATCGGCTGCGTGTACGACTGCACGTCCGCCAGCGTCAGCTGATCGAACGGCAACGTGGTGGTGTTCCGGAACGTGAACGTCCCCAGCACCGCCGTCCCGGGCTCGCTGCCCGTGCCGCCCGACACGTGATCGACCACGCTGCCGCCGAAGCGCACGTAGTGCCGGCCGTGCGACCACGACAGCGTGTCGGAGAGCTGCGTCTGCCGGCCGTAGAGATCCGACAGCCGCGACTGGCCGATCGTGAACGGCACCGAGCCCGAGCGCGTGTACGTCGTGGAGAGGTTCTCCGCTTCCCAGTGCGAGACCGGATTGCCCTTCAGGAAGCTCACCCGCGCCTCGTTGAAGAGGTTCTCGTGGATCACCGCGGTGTGATTCAGCTGCGTCGTCCAGGTCTTGCGCGAGAAACGGCGGGCCACGCTCGGCGCGTTCGTGCCACCCACCGCGTCCTGCGGATTGTCGTCGTAAAAGCGGTCGACGTTCATCCGCAGCATCAACTGCTGGCCGGCGTTGAGCGCGTGATCGAGCCGCCCGTTGACGAGCGTCTGCCGGTAGTGTCCCGTGTACTCCAGATTGCCGTCCGAAGGCAGCAGGAACGCCGGCAGCGAGGTCGAGAGCAGCGTGGTGCGGTCCTGCTGCGTGTACTCACCGGTGAGGAAGAAGAAGGTCCGATCCTGGAAGATCGGTCCGCCCAGCGAGCCGGAGTACTGCTTCAGCTCGTCCGGGATGTCCACCGGGTTGATGGCATTGAGCGTCGACGGCGTGACGCAGGTCTCCACGGACGGCGCGCAGAAGCCGTTCGTCGAGAATCGCTTGGCCTGCATCCCTCCGAGGCGGCTGTTGAAGAGAAGGTCGCCGTGCAGGTTGTTCGTGCCCGACTTGGTGA
The DNA here is from genome assembly GCA_034665665.1 of Acidobacteriota bacterium. Classification (GTDB taxonomy): domain Bacteria; phylum Acidobacteriota; class Thermoanaerobaculia; order Gp7-AA8; family Gp7-AA8; genus DASWOB01. The sequence continues at coordinate 3,966 of JAXDJK010000285.1, read as the reverse complement.
CGATGTTCAGGGCCGGGCCGGAGGTCCAGCCGTATTCGGCGGAGAAGGCGTTCGAGAGCACCGTCACTTCTTCCACCGCGCCGAGCGGCACGACCGCCATCATGGTCTGGCGGCCCCACGCTTCGTCGTTGTTGGCGCCGTCGAGCGTGAAGGTCGTGGTGCGGCGCGAGCCGGCACCGGTGGCGAAGTAGGTCTGGTTCACGAACAGGTCGCCCGTGCCTTTGGCCTGGCGGAAGGCGGCATTGAGGAGCGGGAGTGAGGTGAGCTTGCGGCCGAGGACCGGCATCTCTTCGATCTGCACGCTGTCGAAGCGGCGGCCGATCTGGGCATCCGCCCGCACGCCTTCGGTAGTCCCAAACACCGTGACCTCGGCTGTTCCGGGTCCGACCATGAGGTTGACGCGCATGGTGGCGGTTTCGGCCGAGCGCAGGGCGATGTTGGTGCGCTCCTCCGTGCCGAATCCTTCCCGCGCCACGCGCACGGTGTAGGTGCCGGTGAGCGGCAAGGCCGCGATGGTGGCGCTGCCGTCGCTGCCCGAGGTGGCCTCGCGGACGGCGCCGGTGGCGTTGTTGACGACGGTGACGTGCGCGTCCGGCACGACCGCACCGGCCTGGTCGGCGACCACGACGATCATCGTGGCGGTGTTGGGAGACTGCGCGGCCAGCGAGGCCGCCAGGAACAGCGAGAGCGTTACGACAAGCAATGGCAACAGCCGGGATGAGACACGGGTCTTCATCGATTCTCCTTGGGATCTGACGTCGGAACGGGTGCGCGCGAACCGCGGCGCTAGACGTTCCGGCGACTGCAGACCAGGAGGAGATCGACGGCGATCGGGAGTGGCTCGTGCTTGCGCGCGTGCGAGTTGCCGTACTTGCGGCTGGCCTCCGCGAACGATGGCGCCGCAACCTCGGTGACGTCCGGCGCGAGCTCCGCCGTCTCGCCGTGGATGCCGATCCATTCCGGCAGCCGGACGATGGGCGAGGGGAGGGCCGCCGATGCCTGCTGCGTGACGCCGACGCCGCTGCGCGGCCCCTCGACCCACCCCAGGACCGCCGCCTCACCCGGCCGCGCCGCCTCACCATGCCCGTGCTGCAGCAATCCCGGCACGATGGCCGCCGCATGCGGATCGCGGACGATCGAGAACGACCCAAGCTGCTCGAACGGCGTTTCCCGCTCTTCATCGCCGGCCCGAATCAGAATCCGCGCATCGCGCGTATCAATGTTCGGGACGACGAAGGTCACGCTTCGCAGTGCAATGTCGAGATGCGGTGTAACCCGGAAGGCGTAGTACTTCCCCCCGTTGACGGAGAGAAACCCTTCCCACTCCTCTGCCGCGGGCGGCAACTCCCCGGCCGCCCACCGCAACTCCGCGGTGGATCCTCCGCGCAGCGTCTCCCCCGCCGCCGGCGATACCAGCCGCAGCTCCGCCCCGCGCGCGAACGAGCCGAACGCGAGCAAAGCCAGGGCCGACAACAGCCGGGTCAGACGGGACATGGGCAGGTGATGATACGCCGAACTGTTAATAAGAGGCGACCTACGCCACCGTGATCGGCACGATCTCCCAATCGATGCCGGGTGCCGCCACGGCCGCGCGGTAGCCGGGCTCCGATGGCAGCGCCGCCACGTGCCATCCATCCAGCATCGGGTCGCCGCCGAGATTCTCGACAGCACCCCACTCACTGCGCACGGGGAGCACCGAGAACGACGCCAGCTGGATCGACAGCCCGCCGCCGACGGCCTTGATCACCGCTTCCTTCGCCGTCCAGATGGTGAAGAACAACGGGATCGCCCCCTCCGCCGCGGCCTGCTCCACCGCCAGCGCTTCGCGTCGCGAGAAGTAGCGCCGCGCCAGGTCCACCAGGTCCGTCATCCGCGGCTGCTCGACCTCGATGTCGATCCCCACCGGCGCCCCTTCAGCGATGGCGATGGCCACGCGGTCGCCGGAATGGCTGACATTGAACTCCAGCTCCCGCCCGGCCAGCGCCGGCTTCCCTTGCGGCCCCTCGACGAAGCGCAGCTCCCGCGGATCGCGCCCCAACCGCTCCCCCAACAACCTCCGCACCGTCCCCCGCGCCACGATCGACCGCCGCCGGTCCTCCTCCCCCCGATACCTCTCCGCCCGCGCCCGCTCCTCGGCATCGAGCACCCCCCAAAGCCCCCCGATCGCCGCCGCCCCGACGGGCAACACCGCTACCTCGATGCGCATGGGGAGATGCTAGCAAAGAGCCGCGACAAGGGAGGCTGTCCGGAGCGCGGACGTCCCGTCCGCAGGGCCCACAGGCGTCCCGCCTGTCCGTGTGCGGCATGCGCCGACACGCGGAAGCGCGCGTGGGAACTCGACGGCACCGCTTTATGAGGATGGACAGGGAGACGATCAGCGCATTGAGCCGCGCTCTTTCAGCACGATTGCAGTACTGGACCGTTTGTGATATTGAGACGGCATGATGGCAGTCCGGCCCGTCATTAATAAAAACGTTCGCTTCGCGTCCAGGCCGGAAGGCGCCGTGCTGCTGCAGTTGGACCGAGGGAAGTACAAGACGCTGAACGTCACAGGCAGAGTGATCTGGGATGAGCTCTGCCGCGGAGGAACCACCGATGAGGTAGCGGACGCGCTGCATGCACGGTACCCCACGGTTCCTAAAACGCGCATCGAAAACGATTTGAATGCCTTTCTGCGCGAGCTCGAGCGTCGTGGTCTCATTTCGCTGGAGTCGGACGGATGAGGCCGGCCCTCGTTCGGATTGCGTTCATCGATGCGCTGGTCTCAATCCGCGGATTCACGGCGCTGGACAAGCTGGTTCGCCGAACGCACGTCTCCAGTCGCCAAGGAGCCGAAACCGCCGCGGAGCTCTGCCAGATGATGAACCGCGCAGAGTCGTATTACCCCCGGAAACTGCAGTGTCTGCGCCGGTCTGCTGCAATGACGTGGCTCTTTCGCTCGCGTGGTTATCCCGCGGAAATGGTCGTTGGCGCAAGCATTCTGCCTTTCCTCGCGCATGCCTGGGTCGAGCTCGAAGGTCACGTTGTGGGTGACGATGAGTCGCTGGTGAGGGAGCGCTATATCGTTCTGGAGCGATACCCCGCGACGAGTCGGACCTGACATGCCACTCGTTCACGGATTCCTCCGGTACGGCGTCACCCCATCGGTGACGATGCCGCAATGTGTGACCGACCAGGGTCTGCAGGTTTCTTTTGATGGGCGAATTGATAATCGGAAGAATCTCATCAGCGAACTGTCGCTCAGTCCGCATGCTTCTGACGAAGAGATCATCGCCACCGCGTACACGCGGACCGGCGCCAACCCTTTGTTCATGCGGATGCTGTTCGGTGACTTTGCCGCCGCGATCTGGGATGCGTCGAGAAACCGGCTGTTGCTGGCAAGGGATTGTTTCGGTGTCGCCCCCCTTTACTATCACCGCACGCCCGGCGGGCTCGCCTGGTCGTCGAACCTGGGCGCTCTAATCAACACGAGTGGCTGTAGCCGAGAGCCCGATCCACACTTCGTTGCGGGGTTCCTCTCATTCGCTTCTCGCGGGGATGTCAGCCCGTTCAAAGCAATCGCGATTGTCCCACCGGCCTCCGTGGCTCACGCGGATCTCGAAGGTATCCGTGTACAAAAGTACTGGAGCCTCGACCCGGAACGCGAACTCCAAATGAAGTCTGACGCCGACTATGAGGCGCAATTCGCATCCCTGTTTCGCGATGCGGTTCGAGAACGCCTCCGTAGCGACGGACCAGTGTTCTGCGAGTTGAGTGGCGGTCTGGATTCCTCCAGTATTGCCGGAGTGGCGGACGAGATCTGCCGCCAGCAATTCCTCGCCGCCGACGCGGTGCAGACAATTTCCCATATCTACGACGAAGTGGCCCCATTCGATGACCGCCCCTATATCGCGATGATGGAGACCTACCTCGGCCGGCCATCGCACCACATCGAAGAAAAAGATGCGCCGCTCCTCGCGTCCATCG
>JAXDJK010000284.1:0-3127 GCA_034665665.1 Acidobacteriota bacterium | reverse complement strand
AGGACGCCCTTCGGGATCTTGCCGCCGAGCTTCGTGAACTTCTGCGGTTCCTTGAGGAACTCGATGATCTCGTGGAGCTCGACTTTCGCTTCGTCGACGCCGGCCACGTCCTTGAACGTGACCTTCTTGGCGCTGCCGGAGAGCAGCTTCGCCTTCGACTTGCCGAACGACATGGCCTTGTTGCCGCCGGCCTGCATCTGGCGCATGAAGAAGATCCAGAGACCGATCAGGAACAGGAACGGCGCCCAGGTGATGAGGGCGGTGATGAACGGAGCGTCGCGCTCCGGCTCGACTTCGACGGCGATGCCCTTCTTGAGGAGAAGGTCGTACATGGCGGGGTAGTTGGACGGCGCGTTGACGTGGAACTCCCGCTTGCCGCCCTGGACGTTCCCACGCGTTTCGCCGCGCACTTCGGTGCCGCGGATCGTGACTTTCGCCACCTGACTGTTGTTGACGCGTTCCAGGAACGTGCTGAACGGAATCTGCTCACTCGCACCCTTGGCCGTGTTGAAGAGGCTCCACAGGAGGAACACCAAAACGATGATGACCACCCACAGGAGTGCGGTTTTGACCGTTGAATTCAAAGATTTGCCTCCCGATGTCTACAGGGCAACCGGCGTGATGCTGCCGCCGTGCCACGCATACACTATCCCGCATCGCAACCCGCTGGGTAGAGAGGAAATTCTGAACGGGGGGAGCCCCGTGGCGGAGGCGTCACACCCGGCCGATGTACGGCAGGTTGCCGAACTGTCCGCTCTGCTCGAGTCCGTAGCCGACGTACGTCGCGCCGTCATCAATGGTGAAGGCGTGGAAGTCGGTTTTGATGTCGATGGTCCGGGCTTCGGGCTTGTCGAGCAGGGCCACCAGCCGGAGCGAGGCCGGCTGGTGCATGCGCAGCTGGCCGAGCAAATAGTTCTCGATGATCCCGGTGGTGACTACGTCCTTGAGCACGTAGACATTACGGGCCCGGATGTCGGTGAAGCTGAGGAAGTCGATCTCCAGGGCGTCGGCCACGTCGTCGGCGCTGTCGCGGATGACGTCGATGAAGCCGTAGCTGACATTGCCCGGGATGGCGCGCAGCAGGTCGGCCAGGAAGAGGGAAGCGCCCTTGAGGATGCCGAGCAGGAAGACGTCGGTATTGCCGGGTGCGTCCTGGCGAATGGCCGCGCCGAGGTCGCGCACGCGACCGGCGATCGCCTCAGCGCTGAAGAGGGGACTGATCTCTTTCGCCAGGTCCACCCGATTCCTCCAACCACACCTGATAGATCGCGCCGCCCGGCGGGTCTGTCACCTTGAACCGCTCGGAGACCGCTACGCCCGCCACCCAGACGATCTCGTCGTTGCAGAGGAGCAGCGGCAGCCGGTCGCGGGTACCGGCGGCGATTTTACGATCAATCAGGAAATCCTTCAGCTTTTTCGAGTTGCGCATGCCGAGGGGCTGAAAGCGATCGCCCGGACGGCGGTTGCGGACGGTGAAATGGGGAGCGAGGTCGGGAGGAAGTTGGAAGGGCTGGCCGTTGCCAGTTTCGGTGAGGTGGATGGTGGCGCCGAGGTGGGGGAGGAACGCGGGTTTGCCGGGTGCCAGCTCGACCTCGAACGGCGGCACGGGCGATGGCGGTTCTCTGCGGCGAAGGATGAGCAGGCCGTCGTGCCGGACGAGCTCCAGGTTTTTGGTGACGCTGGTGCAGCGGGTGGTTTCGAAGCTCGCGGCGAGGCGCGTCAGGTCGGCGGCCGAGACGTCGCGCGCGGCCGGATCGAGCCGGTGGATGTGGCGGTGCAGGAGGGACTGGCGAAGCCACGGATCGTTCGGGAGGGGGCGGAATCGGACCTCGGTTGCTCCGACCGCGACGTAAGTGCGCTCAGCGCTGTCGAGTACCTGCTCGCCGAAGGACCACCATCGCCGCGCCTCGGCGGCGACAGCGGCGAGAGGCGCGCAGTCCGCGTCGCCTGCGACACGTGCGCGGACGCGATTCCGCAGATACCTTTGGTCGTCGTTTGAGCGGTCGTGCCGTGCCGTAATGCCCTCGGTCGTCAGGAACGCGTCGATCTCCGCGCGACAGACATCGAGCAGCGGCCGGATCACCCCGTCCTCGCGAACCGGCAGAATCCCCCGCATCCCCGCCAATCCGCTCCCGGTGACGAGCCGCATCAGCACCGTCTCCGCCTGATCGTTCTGCTGATGCGCCGTGGCGATGTATCGCGCCCCCGCCCCCTCGCGCGCGGCCATCAAACACCTGTACCGGACCTCACGCGCCGCCGCTTCTACACCGCGCGCTTGCACCGCCGAGGGATCGAGGCTCCCGTCCCGAATCCGCAAAGGCACGCCGATGCGCCCGCACAAATCGCGCACGAAGGTCTCGTCGCCATTCGACTCCGCCCCGCGCAGGTGATGGTTCACGTGCGCCGCCACCACCTCGAAGCCGTCCTCACGAAGGGAGACCAGCCCCACCAGCAGCGCCGTCGAATCCACACCGCCCGACACGGCGACGAGAATCCGGCACGGCGGCAACGATTGTTTGACGAAAAAGTGACGTACCGCTGCGCGGACCATCAGGCCTCTAGGGTACCTTGAGGACCGTATGGTTCTCCGGAAGCACATGCGCGGACTCTCGCTCGTCGAAATCCTGGTGGTGGTGGCCATCATCGGCATCCTGGCCGTCTTCGCGATCTACAACTACGCGAATGCCGTGACGCGCGCCCGGCAGAAACGCACCATGGCGGACATGCGCATCATCGCCACCGCGTGGGAAGCCCGCGCCAGCGAAGGCCGCAACTACGGAACGACGGGCTTTACGTACCTCACCACAAACGTCCCCTACGAAAGCCTGGCCGGCATCCTCATCCCCACCTACGCCCGCACCCTCCCGCGCCTCGACGGCTGGAACCGCCCTCTCCAGTTCGCCATCGAAGCCGACGGCAGCACCTACGCCCTCCGCTCCGCCGGCCGCGACGGCACGTTCGAGACGGAGTACCCGGTGGAGCAGAGCGAAGACCCCGACTGCGACATCGTCTTCTCCGCCGGCAACTTCGTCGTGTACCCGGCAGCCGTGCAGAACGAGTAGGCGTGCCGGACTACGCGAAGCGTTTGGAGTGCGGTGTCGCCACCGCTTTCGTATAGCCATCCTCG
>JAXDJK010000283.1:0-3840 GCA_034665665.1 Acidobacteriota bacterium | reverse complement strand
CAGTCCAGCCCGCAGGTGCTGGTCGAGCCATCGGGGCAGAACATGATCGACGGCGCGCCGGCCGTCATCGCCACGGCGCAAAGCCTGGGGGTGCGCGACATCCGGCCGTTCGTCCGCGGCATCGCGTATGGGGCGACCGAGGACCAGAGCGCCGGGCGGCCGATGCGCGTCCGCTCCTATGTGCCCGGACGCGAGCCGGTGAGCGACCGCTCGAACGCCCGTCCGGTCCCGCAGGGCGACGAGCCGCGGATCTTCGTCACGCGCGGCTTCGCGGCCTCGGTTTCGCTCGACGCCGGCGATCTCGTGACCGTGATCGCGCCGCGCATGCGCCTCACGCCCTTCGGCCCCGTGCCGGTGATGCGGCGCTACCGCATCGCGCGCATCGTCATGCCGGGCGGCGAGGAAGATCCGTCCGACGCGTGGCTCACCCACGAAGAGGCTTCTAATCTCTTCGGCACCGGCGGACGCCCGACGGCGATCGAGATGTACGGCGACCCCGCCCGCGCCGAAGCAGTGCAGGCGGCGCTGGCGGCGAGGTTCCCGAAGCTGCAGTTCAAGACCTGGAAAGAGATCAACCGGCCGCTCTTCCTGGCGCTGCGGCTGGAGAAGGTGGTGATGTTCGCCACGATCTCGCTGATCATCTTCGTGGCCGCCCTGAACCTGATCTCGTCGCTCTCGATGCTGATCATGGAGAAGCGGCCCTCCGTCGGCGTGCTGCGTACCCTCGGCGCGAGCGAAGGGAGCATCCGCTCGGTGTTCATGCAGCTCGGCCTCCTGATCGGCCTGACCGGCACGGTGCTCGGCAACGTGGTCGGCATCGGCGCGTCGTGGCTGGCCGATCACTTCCAGCTGATCCCCCTGCCGTCGCAGCTTTACTTCGTCGGTTACGTTCCGTTCAGCCTGGACGCCCAGGACATCGTGGTCGTGAATCTCATTGCCGTCGGCCTCTCGATCATCGCCACCTGGTACCCCGCGCGCATCGCCGCGCGCCTCGATCCGATCACCGCCATCAAGGAGGAGTAGATGCGCAAGCGTCTGACGCTGATCGCCCTCGTGGTCGTGGCCTGCAGCCGTCCTCCCGTGCAGGACGAGGTCACGATCGAGCTGGCCGCGGAAGGCGGTAAGGCCACCGTCACCTCGCAGACCACGTACGAGCTGACCCCGAAGAACGACGCGGAGCGCGAGCGCATCGACAGCGCGCGCCAGGCCGCCATCTCCGGCAGCGACGAATGGAGCGTCCGCTTCGCCCGTCTCACACCCGACTCCGAGAAGGTCACCTTCGAGCGCACCCGCGGGCAGCTGGAGCGCGTCACCCACAGCGCGCGCATGCCCGCCGCGGAAGTGGAGCGCCTCTTCTCCGACACCTCCATCAGCCTGCAGTTCGTCGACGGCAACGACGTCCGGGAGCTGCGCATCTACCCCGGCACCAGCGCCCGCGCCACCCGCGAGCAGCATCGTCACTTCGAAGAACAGCTGCAGTCGTGGAGCGTCGAGGTGGCGCACTACTTCACCGCGCTGCACCACTTCTACGACTACCTCGACGAGCACCCCGAGCGCGCCCGCTACGTCTTCGCCGCCCTGCTGGAAGAGAAAGGCTCCGACGGCGCCCCGCCAGCCATGCTGGACGAAGAACGCCCGCTGGTCGAAGCGGTCAGCGACGCGATGACCACCATCGCCGGCCGCATGGACGAGCAGGAAGAGCGCGCCCTGACCTTCTCCGAAGAGGCCGACCTGATCTACAACCCCTTCCCCGCCCAGCTGACCATCGTCGTCCCCGGCGAGATCCTCGCCCGCGAAGGCTTCGCCGAATCAAAGACCGCCAAAACCGTGACCGTAGAACCCGTCGACCTCCTCACCGCCATCGCCGGCCTGGAAGGCCGCTGGGTCACCCCCGACCCACTGGCCGCCGCATTACGCGAGGAGACGCTGACCGCCGCGCAGATGGTGGAGATGCCACGCGAATCCGCGGCCTCCGTGTCGGCGACGGAAGTGGCGGCCGCGATTCGCGAGCAGCTGGCGCGGCCGAAGAGCTATTTGTTGCGCTGGCGCGGGTAATTGAGCGGAAGGCGAAATGTTGAATGGTGAATGCTCAATGTTGAATGTTGAATTGCCCCCGCCCCCCGTCATTCAACATTCACCATTCAACATTCACCATTCAACATTTCGCTTCTAAAAGCCGCCAACTCCAAAATGTACTTCTCCGTGGTAGTCCCCACCTACAACCGCCTGCCCATGCTCCTGCGCGTCCTCGACGCCCTGGAGGCGCAGGTCGACGCTCCGGCGTTCGAAGTGATCGTCATCAACGACGGTTCGAACGACGACACCGACGCCGTGCTCTCCCAGCGCAAGGGCATCACCTTTCGCACGCAGCCGAACGGCGGGCCGGGACGCGCGCGCAATCACGGCGTGACGCTGGCGAAGGGCAGGATCGTCGTCTTCATCGGCGACGACACCGTCCCCGAGCCGCGCTTCCTCGCCGAGCACGCCCGCGTGCACGCCGAGGCGAATAACGACCCCATGGCGGCCTGCCTCGGCTACACCGGCTGGCCGCGCGGCGAGCGGGTGACCGCGTTCATGGACTACATCAACGATTTCGGCCTGCAGTTCGGCTACAAGCTGATCCAGCACGGCACCGTCGTCCCGTACAACTTCTTCTACACCTCCAACATCTCCATCGACCGCGAGCTCCTGGCCGCGCACCCCTTCGACACCACCTTCCCCTCCGCCGCCTGGGAAGACATCGAGCTCGCCTACCGCCTCGACCACAAAGGCCTCAGGATCCACTACAACGCCAAGGCCGTTACCCGGCACTACCACCCCATGACCATCGACTCCTTCGCCCGCCGCCAGTACACCGTCGGCAAATCGGGCGCGATCTTCTACCGCAAGCACCCCGAGCTCGGTCACTTCCTCGGCGTCCACGAGCTCGAAACGCGCAAGCTCGCCGACGAACCCGCCCTCGCCAAACTCCGCCGCAAAGCAAGACTCGGCGAACGCTTCCGCCTCCTGGCTCGCCCTAAAGTCTTCGAGACCCTCATGCGCGAACACTACCTGCGCGGACTCAAAGAAGGCCTCGCCGGATAGAATCCCCTGCCTACTGCCTACTGCCTACTGCCCACTCACGTAAATGTTCATCACCTTCGAAGGAATCGAAGGGTCGGGCAAATCGACCCAGCTCCGCCGCCTCGCCCAGCACCTCCGCGAGCGCGGCCGCACCGTCGTGGAGACGAAGGAGCCCGGCGGCACCCCGCTGGCCGACCGCATCCGGGCCATCCTGCTCGACAGCGCGTCGGTCATCGATCCCATCGCCGAGGTCTTCCTCTTCGCCGCCTCCCGCCGTCAGCACACCATGGAGACCATCGAGCCCGCACTGGCCCGCGGCGAAGTGGTGCTCTGCGACCGCTACGCCGATTCCACCCTCGCCTACCAGGGCTACGGCCGCCTGATCGACCTCGGGCGCCTGCGCATGCTCAATGACTGGGCCACCGACTCCCTCCATCCCCGCGTGACGCTCCTCTTCGACCTCCCCGAACAGACCGGCCTGCAGCGCGCCGTCTCCCGCAACGCCGTGGCCGCGCAGGACGAAGGGCGCTTCGAAGCCGAGGACCTGCGCTTCCACCGCCGCGTCCGCGAAGGCTACCTGGCCATGGCCATCGAAGATCCGAAACGCTTCGCCGTCATCGATGGCGACGCCACCGCCGACGAAGTCTTCACCCGCACGCTGGCAACGCTGCAGCAGCGCGTCCCGGAGCTCCTGACATGACCACCACCGGCTCCGCCTCCGCCCTCCTCCTCGACACCGCCAGCCGCGGCGAGCTGCATCACGCCATCATCCTGCAC
>JAXDJK010000282.1:0-3259 GCA_034665665.1 Acidobacteriota bacterium | reverse complement strand
CTCCGCATCGCTGAGGGGCGCTGGTCCAGTTGACTCGGGGGTGCAATCCGGGCCCGTTATGGCATACAGATCGCAGGTCGGCGTCGGTGTTGGCTGTGGCAACGGAGGAGCCAAGTCATCGACTATGCCGCAGCCCGTCAATAAGAATGAAGCCGCAGCAGCAGCAAGGAAGGCACGGGCGCGCATTCGGCCACAATAGGAGGATCGGACCGTCTCGGGGCCGAAAGCCGAAACGGGATTCGCTGGCGATCAACGGCCCGTAGCAGTGTCATCAATCTCAACAATCGACCTATGAACGTCTCTGTTCGCCTCGCAACTGCCACTGGCGGGCAAGGATGACTAACGGGACGAAGGCCGGAAAGGCGCCCGCCAAAGCCGCAGGCTCAGTGAACAAGATTCCCAATATCCCGAGCATCAGGAATGACCCGATGAAGGCCAGCGAGTAGAACAGCCCCGGCGAGTAATACTTCCATCCGAAAGGGTTCGGACCCTTCTTTTCCGTGCGTTCGTTCCGCGCTGCGGGGGCCGCCGCGACTTGCCGACGCTTCAGTTCGCCATCGCTCTCGGCCATCCACTGCATCTTGATTCGGGCGCCACATCTCGAACATCTCGACTGACCCACGTCGAGTTCGTGCCCATTTTCACAGACCGGCACCGCGCTTTGCCCTGGCGTGGGGCTGACTGGCGTTGCGGCCGGGGGTTCCTCGATCCGGCCACGCTTCAATTCGCCATCGCTCCCAGACATCCATTGCATCTTCATTCGTGCTCCGCACTGGTCACATCTGGCTGCACCGGTTGGGAACTCATGCCCGTTCTCGCACATCGCTGCCATGTGCGAGACAGTAACCTGCCCCACACTTGACCGGATATCGGATAGCACGCGGATAGCAAGCGCCGAAGCCGAACATGATAAAACCCCTGCAATAGCAGAAGTTCTATCGGTGGGCGATACTGGGTTTGAACCAGTGACCTCTTCCGTGTCAGGGAACGGCGGTGGGACCGCCGATGTTCGCCTGTGGGAGCGACTCGACGCCCCCGCCGCCCGAGCAGGTTGTGGGGGCGTCGTCATGTTCGTCGAGGAGTAGCAGGCGGCTAGTCGAACAGCGCGGCGTACCGAGCCAGGTACAGCGGCCAGCCCGCCTCACTGTCGACACCGTCGGCGACTGCCTGCCACCCGGGACCGTGGTGGTCGAGGTTTCGGTGTTCGAGTTCCACTCTGGTGCGTTCGGGTGACTCGGCAACGAACCTGACCTCGACTTCGCTGGCGTTCGCGGGGTCGGTCACGATCTGCCACTGCGGATCGATGTCCCAACTGAAGATCACCCGATCCGGCGGGTCGTAAGCAAGGATGCGGGCCCAACGACATTCGGTTCCATCCTCGCCCCGGTCGATGATGTTTCCTCCCACACGCGGCTCGAATACGGTCTCGGCGATGGGCACTGCGAGCAGATTGTGCTCCGGCGGCTTGAAGTCACCAAGCCGCTCGGTGAAGGTTGCGAACGCCTTGTCCACTGGTGCGTCAACCACGATCTGCTTGAGGATTGCAGGTGCTTCTGTCTGACTCATGTTGACTCCTTGTTGTCGTCAATGGTCGCCGTGTAGTTGGCGAGTGCTCGGTTCCAGTAGGTGTCGAGTTGATCGCGGAGCGCGGCGACACCTTCGGGTCTGAGCCGGAAGATGTGTCGGGTGCCTTCGGTGTGGCCTGCGACTAGGCCGGCCTCTTTCAGCACCTTCAGATGCTGGGAGACGGCTGGACGGCTTACGGGCAGCTCGTTGGCCAGTTCGCCGACGGCCTGCGGGCGTTCTGCGAGTGACGCAACGATTGCCCGACGAGTTGGATCCCCGAGTGCGTCCAGGCCTTCTTCGTAAGTAGTCACGAACGGTAAGTTACTACTTACCCATCACGACGTCAATGATTCGCCGAACGCTCTCCGTCACCTCGGTCTAAAGCCATCCATGGACCGCTGCCGTGCATTGTCGACGTATCCGACGATGAGGTCGCCGTCAGCGCCGGCCAGGACGAGCAGCGCGACCGCGTAGACCATCTGCGGCTGCGTCATCCCTGGCTTGGAGAGGTAGCCGCCGAGGATCTGGCCCGCCGCACCAGCGAGCAAGTCGGCTCTCCCCGTTGCCATCGCTTCAAGCTCGGCTACCGCTTCGCGTAGTGGCGCGTCCTGGTGTGCGAGGCGGGTGGCTGCACCGTTCAGCCGGACCTCGAGCCTGACGTCGGGGTGCATACCACGGCCGTGTGACACAAACTCAGACTAGAACAGATGTTCGGAGGAACCTCGTCTTCTCGACTTGGATGTGGACACCGCCCTCTAGTCTCCTCGCATGGCTCGGACGGAAAAGAGCGCGGGATACTCCGAGTCCGCAAGACTCTCTCGCGAGTCGACGGCAAACTGCTTCGCACCGACCCAAAGACCGAGAAGTCAAAGCGCACAATCCCGCTACGCGGTACGGCGGCAGCAGTTCTGAAGGACCATCGCAGGACTCACTTGAGGAACGGGTGCGTGCCGCGAACATCTGGATCGACACGGGATATGTCTTCACGACAGAGACAGGTCAGCCGGTGGACCCGCGGAACGTTCTCCGAGCGATGACTACCGCCGCCACGAAAGCAGGTCTCGGCGGGGTCAACGTTCACAGCTGCGCCATTCAGCAGCTACTCACTGGTTGGAGAATGGTGTTCATCTGCGAGCAGTCTCGGACCTGCTTGGACACTCGTCGACGAGGATCACCGGAGACGTGTACGCGCACACGAGCGACGAGGCGGCGTCGCGGGAGATGGACGTCTTAGGATCGGCCCTGGCCCTGGCGCTGGGGGAGTCATCGTGACCACGTTGGGGTCAGGGTTGGGTCAACCGCCGATTTCCAATCGATCCCGCATGGGCCTGGAAGCAGAAAAACCCCGGTATCCCGGGGCTCATCTGTGGTGGGCGATACTGGGTTTGAACCAGTGACCTCTTCCGTGTCAGGGAAGCGCGCTACCGCTGCGCCAATCGCCCGTGTTCAGGGTTGTGCGTATTCAATTGTCGCCTCTTTCGAGGTGGGTACGGGATTTGAACCCGTGTAAACGGATTTGCAGTCCGTTGCCTCGCCTCTCGGCCAACCCACCGCTGGATGGGCCGCGACCCTCCGAGCGGACGACGGGATTCGAACCCGCGACCCTCACCTTGGCAAGGTGATGCTCTACCACTGAGCCACGTCCGCGCTGCCTCAACTGGATTGCTCAACTGGGGCGACACGAAACCTTAGC
>JAXDJK010000281.1:0-3121 GCA_034665665.1 Acidobacteriota bacterium | reverse complement strand
TCGAGGATGTCGCCGACGTGGGCATTCACGATCTCGCCCTCGCGTGCGAAGGTGGCGATCGGGTTGGCCTTCGGTCCGAAGACGCCGATGAATTTGAACGTGAACTGCGGCGGAACCGGCGGTGGTGGCGGCGGCGGGACTTCCTGCTCTGTCTCGCAGGCCGCACCGATTCCGTCCCGATCGATATCGGTCTGGTCGGGATTGGCGATGGCCACGCAGTTGTCGCGGAAATCGGGGATGCCGTCCTTGTCCTGATCGGGCGGCGGCACGACCGGGGGCGGTTTTGGCTGCACGATCGGCGGCGGTGGCGGCGGTTCTTTGTACGCGAAGATGTTGCGCTGGCTCTTGTAGCTGCCGCTCTCCGCTTCGAGCAGGTCGAGGCGCACCGGCTCGACGCCGGGCGTCTCGCGTCCGCGCGTACCGGTGCGCGGCTTGGCCGCATTGGCAGCCGATGGAGCGGCGGTGGTGGTGAGGCCCACCGGCGGGGCGTCGTCAGGACGCGACTCGGGCGACGCGAACGTGTAGATCGCGAATACCGCGAGAAGGATCGCTCCCGCGACGGTCCAAAGTTTCCAGTTCATCCAGTCCATCACAGCCGTTGATTGTTCACGCGGGGCCGGGCGGCGGCATCGTCGCGGAAAAGAGTCTTTACGTGAAGGGTCAGCGTCAAGGCCTGCCCTTTGTTCGCGTTGAGCGCGATTTCATCGATGATCACGAACTGGCGCGAGAGCTCGAGCAGATTGATGAGGCGCCGCACCTGCTCGTAGCTGCCTTCCACGCTGAAGCCCACGCCCACTTCCGTCGCGCCGATCTCCGCCTTGCGCGTGCGGCCGGAGACGGTGGGCGCGCTCTCGACCGCCTTGCGATCGAAGGCGTAGCTGCGCGGCACGAGGTTGCTGGCACCGCCCAGCCGCTTGATCTCGGCGAGCATCAGCGTGAGCCGTGCGTCCTCGGTGGACCAGTGTTCGTCGAACACTTCCTTCACGTCGTTCTGGATCTGGATGTAGCTCTGGTACTGCCGTTCGGCCTGCAGCCGGGCCGCCCGTGCGCTCTCGAGCTGCTTGTCCGCCGTGTCGAGCCGCTCGTCGAGATCGGTCAGGCGGGTCTGGTACTGCACGCGATAGGTGAAGAAGAAGATCGCGTTCGCGGCCAGCAGCAGCCCGAGGAGGATCAGCAGGATCCGCTTCTCGCGCCAGATCATCGCGCCACCGTCCGCGCATTCGCGATCTGCCGCGGCTGCACCAGGTAGTCGACCGTCAGGACGAACGAGTAGCCGCCGCCATCCAGCATGGTCTCATTCGACGGGAAAGGGTTCTGGAACTTCGGATGCGCGTGCATCCGGTTCATGGTCTCGATCAGGCCGTTGGCGCTCTTGGTCTCGAAACTGAGCGCCAGCTTGACCGAGCCGTCCGGGTCGAAGGTCGGCGAGACGGAGATCAGGCGCACGTCGTCGCCCATGATGGTCTCCAGCTCGTCGAGGAGCACGCTCCAGGAGAAGGCCCGCTCGGCCAGCTGCGCGTTGATGAAGCGGGTCTGGTCGTCGAGCTGCACGAGGTCGAGCTGCCCGAGGCGCCGCTTCGAGATGGCTTCGCGGTCGCGCTCCTGCGCCGCCTGCGTCTCGCGCTGGGCGATCTTCGCGCGGGTGGCCTTGGTCTCGTGCACGTAGCGGTAGTACGTGTCGACGTTGTTGAGCATGAGGAACGCCGTCAGCAGCGACATCAGGACCACCGCGGCGTAGACCGGACGGTAATCGCGATAGGGGCGCGCGGCGAGATTGAGATGGATCGGCTTCACCCGGTGAACACTCCCGTGCAGGCCGTGAGCTGCGCGTCGTAGCCGGTGATGCCTGCCGGCATCTCGTCGACGTAATCGCGCAGGGCGATGGCCTGGACCTTGGTATTGAACTCATTGGCGAGGGTCTCGTGGACGATGCCGTCCGCGCCGAGGCCGGCCACGTGGCAGCTCGTGAACGAGTCGGTGCCGAGGGAGTCGCGGAGATAGCTGGCCGAGAGCCGCAGCTCCTGCTGGAGCGTCCGGTCGCGGCTGAGGTTGCGTGAGCGGATGAACAGCGGCTGCGAGCCGTTGAACACGGCGGTGGTGAAGTCGCTCTCGCGGACGTACACGAACAGCCGGTTGCCGGGCGCATCGGGCTCGCGCACGGCCACGGCGTTCCAGATGTTCAGGCCCACGGGCTCGAGCAGGATGATGTCGAGGCCTGCCGCGGCGAAGATCCGCTCGAGGGCCAGCAGCGTCTTCTCCACCGCGCTCAGGACCATCACCTTCGCGCCGCCGCCGGTGCGGGAGAGCACCTGGTAGACGACGCGGAGCTGCTCGGGCGGGATCGGGAGGGTGCGCTTGAGACTCCAGCGCACCACGTCCATCGCGTCGGCCGGTTTTTCCGGCAGCGACGGCAGTTCGACGATGTTGATGCGGAACCAGGCGTCGGGCAGGAGCAGGGAGACTTTGTCCCAGCGTCCGGTCTCGACGCGCAGCCGCCGCAAGGCCTCGGCCAGAGCGGCTTCGTTGACCAGCTCCGGCGTGACCACGGCGGGCACGAACGTCCCTTCGGCCAGCCGATAGCTCTTGGCCTGCATGATGCGCGGGCCTTTGCGTCCGCGGCCCATGCGGGCGTGGACGAGCGTATCTAGGTCGAGGACGAGGACGTCCGGTGGAAACGATTTAGCCATTGCGTTAGTCGACGAACGTGACCTTGTTGATCTCGCGCAACGTCGTCTGTCCTTCCAGCACTTTCAGCAGCGCCGACTCGCGGAGGAAGGTCATGCCTTCCTCGTGGGCCACTTTCTTGATTTCCGAGGCGGGACGGCGGTCGAGGATCATGCCTCGAATACGATCCGAAAGGTCGAGAAGTTCCGAGATGGCCGACCGGCCGTGGAAGCCCGTGCCATTGCACTCGATGCAACCCGCCCCTTCATAGAACGTGTTGTTGCGGTACTCGGCCGGATCCAGGCCGGACTCGGTCAGGAGGGCGTCCTGGTACTTCACCTCGTGCTTGCAGTGATCGCAGATGCGGCGCACCAGGCGCTGCGCGAGCACGCAGTTGAGGGCCGACACGAAGTTGTACAGATCGACCTTCATGTTCAGGAAGCGCCCGAGGACGTCG
>JAXDJK010000280.1:0-4680 GCA_034665665.1 Acidobacteriota bacterium | reverse complement strand
CGCACCTGATCGACGTAATAGCCCCAGTTGCTCGACGACGACCCGTCCGCGATCCACACCCAGCGGAACCAGACCTTGTGGCCGGCCAGCGCATCGAGATTCACCGTGACCTGCGAAAAGAAGTTGTTCGTGCCCGTCCACGCGGCCACGGTGCCGGAACGGATGGTGCCGTTCGGCGCGCCCGACACGTAGTACGGCTGGCCTGCCGCCGGAGCGGTGGCTACATAGTTCCAGTTGTTCGGGAAATCCGACGCGTACATCAGCATCGCGCCGTCCCGGCCCGAGACCGTGCTGTAGTAGTGCTGGAAGGTCAGCGTGGCCTTCCACGGCTGCGGGATGACGAAGCCGTTGATGTTGGGATCGACCGAGCCGTTGCCGCCCAGCGTCAGCGTGTTCTGCTCGAACGCGTTGTAGCTGTTGCACAAGAACGCGCCGCTGAAGCGCCAGGCCCGCGTACCGCTGTACACCTTGCAGTTCGTACGGATCGCGCCCGAGGCCGACCAGTACGCATCCTTCGTGGTCGTCCGCGGATCCTCCATGTCGTCGAAGTAGTCGACCAGCGACGGGGGGCCAGTCAGGCGCAGACTGTTCGTCTCCTCGTTCGCCGCCGTGCAGCCGCCTTCCTCCGCCCGTACCACGTAGTAATAGCCGGTGCCGAACACCGGCGTGAGATAGCTCGAGCCGTCCACGCAGGAGGCGATCCGGTTGCTCGAATCGACCGTGAACGAGCTGCTGCCGCCGCGGTACACGTGATAGCGGATCGGACGCGGCGCCGGACAGTTGCTGACGGCCGGCGACCAGGAGAGGAGATAGCCGCACTCGCTCTCGGTGACGCTCGCCACGCCGGCGAACGTCGGCTTCACACTGCAGGTGCCGGTGACGGTCTCGTCGTCGCAGTTGCTGGGACCCGACTCACACGTGTTCGCGGCCGTGGCCGACGTTACCGCGTACGAGTAAAGGCCGCCCGGCAGCGGGGTCGTGTCGACGTACGTCCCGACGTTCGACTGCGTCTCGCCGATGCGCGCCATGGTCCCGTTGCCGCACGCCGCCAGCGCCCGGTAGATGATCGAGTGATGCGCGCCCGCCACCACCGGCCACGACAGCGCCAGCTGGTTGTCGGCCGGCGCCGAGACCGTCAGCGCCGACGGCGCCGCCGGTGCCGTGCACGTGGCCGCGGTGCCGTGGAAAACGAACGCGGCACCGTGATTCGCATAGCTGTATGCGCCGAGGATCGCGTCGGCCAGGCCGTCGTGATTCACGTCCGCTCCTGCCACATCCGACAGACCTGCGCCCGCGTTGTTCGGCTCGCCGGTCCAGGCGATCTGCGTGGAAAGCCCGCTGCTGCTCCCCCGATAAAGGTACGCGCGCCCTTCCCCACTCTGGCCGTTGCTGGCCGCCGGCGCGGTGATGATCACGTCATCGTACCCGTCGCCGTCCACGTCGCCGATGCCGGCGATCCCGGCGCCGAAGCCGTCGCCGGTCGCACCATTGAACGTGTAATCCGGCGCCGCGGCGAGGCCCGACGCGCTGCCGTAAAACAAGTGCACGCGGCTGTTCGTCGAGTTCAGCCAGTCCGAGATGAGCACGTCGGCGAAGCCGTCGTTGTTCACGTCGCCCGCGCTGGCCATCGGATTCCAGGCCGAATTGAAGTTCGTGATCCACGGCGCCCCCAACTGCCAGGCCGGCGTGGCCGAAAGGCCGGCCGCCGAACCGTAGTGGAGGCGCGTGCTGCTGGCGCCACGCACCAGCATGTCGGCGTAGCCGTCGCCGTTCACGTCGCCGGCTGCCGCTACCACGCCGAGCTGCGCGCTGGCCACGTTCCCCTCGATGATCAGGCTGGCCGAGGAGGGCGGCGTGGCCGCGCCGTAGTAGACGAAGATCGCCCCTTCACTGGACTGGCCGTTGCTGTACTGGCGACTGGCGGCGGCAAAGTCGCCGTAGCCGTCACCGTTGACGTCGCCCAGGCCGGTCAGCCGGTCGCCGAAATAGTTGAAGGCCGACTCCCCCGAGGAGTACGTGCGGGCGGCCGTGGTGGCCAACCCGGTCGCGCTGCCGAGAAAGAGGCTGACCGAGCCGGAGCGGGTGTAGCAGCAAACCAGCGGACCGGCCGAGCTGATCACGACGTCGTCGTACCCATCGCCGTTCACGTCTCCCGCGCCGGCCACCACCTGTCCGAACTCCCCGCCCGCCGCCGACCCTGTCTTCACCCAGCTCTGGTTCACCGGCAGTCCCGCGGCCGAGCCGTAGTACACCCGCACCAGGCCAACGCCGGAGCTGCCCGAGTCGTACTGGCTCGCGCTGACGATCACGTCGTCATAGCCGTCTCCGTTCACATCGCCGGCGTTGGCGAGCGACGCGCCGTAAAACGCCTCCGGCTGAACGAGCTCCGTCATCCAGTTGTACGACGGATTGAGCGCACCGCCGAAGGCAGTGGAGGCCAGACCGAGGACCAGCAGGGCGGATTGGACGGTGCGGACGAATAGACCAGTGGCGGGCCGGTGATGAGCCACGAGCATGGGTGAAGCCTCTCTCTCGATGGATTCCGGGGGAAGGGGGACCGAAGCTGGCGCAGAGTACCGGCGCTACCGCGAACTGACAACGCTCAAAAATGGCGAATTCTCCCGCGGCGGCTGGGTTCGATACCGCGGAATGTTTGGAATGTGACGACGTTAGGAAGCGCGTGAACGCGAGACTTACCCGTGAGATCCGCATCGGCAACGTCAAGATCGGCGGCGCCAACCCGATCGCCGTGCAGTCCATGACCGCCACGCGTACCGTCGACATCGCCGCGACCATCCGTCAGGTGGAACTGCTCGAGGCCGCCGGCGCGGACGTCATCCGCATCGCCGTCGACAACCCCAAGGACGTGGTGGCCCTCGCGGAGATCCGTCAGGCCCGCCCCAACGCCAACCTCTCGATCGACCTGCAGGAGAACTACCGGCTCGCCGAAAAGGTCGCGCCGTACGTGCAGAAGCTCCGCTACAACCCAGGTCATCTGTACCACCTCGATCGGGATAAGACGGTGAAAGAGAAGGTTTATTACCTCGTCTCCGTCGCCCGCGAATTTAATTGCGCCATGCGCATCGGCGTGAACGCCGGCTCCGTCGATCCCGACAAGCTCGCGCTCTACGACCGCTCCGACTCGATCACTCCCATGCTGGAGTCGGCCCTCGAGCATTGCCTGATGCTGGACGACCTCGGGTTCGACCAGTACTGCGTCTCGATCAAGGATTCCGACCCCAACAAGGTCATCGACGCGAACATCCGCTTCGCCGCGGCCCGTCCCGACGTCCCGCTGCACCTCGGCGTAACCGAGGCCGGCATGCCGCCCGACGGCATCATCAAGACCCGCATCGCCTTCGAGCAGCTCGTCACCCGCGGCATCGGCGACACCATCCGCGTCTCCCTCACGCTCCCCTTCGAGCGCAAAGGCGAGGAGATCACCGTCGGCCGCCAGATCCTCGACGACATCGCCACCGGCCGCTTCCGCTCCGTGCCCCGCTTCGAGCACAAGGGGCTGAACATCATCAGCTGCCCGTCGTGCTCGCGTGTCGAGAACGAGGCCTTCATCGACCTCGCCCAGAACGTGAAGGAGATGGCCCAGTACGCGAAGGAGCACGACATCACCATCGCGGTGATGGGCTGCCGCGTGAACGGACCGGGCGAGACCGACGACGCCGATCTGGGCATGTGGTGCGCGCCGAGCTACGTGAATCTGAAGCGCGGCACCGAGTCCCTCGGGCACTACACGTATGATGAGATCCTCGGCCGCCTTCGCAGCGAGCTCGATCGCCTGATCGAAGAGCGCCGGACCGCAGGAGCGATTGCTTGAAGCGTATCCATTACCTGATCCTCTCGGCTGCCGTCATCCTCCTCGACCTCTGGACCAAGTGGCTGGTACTGGCGAAGATCGACCTGCACGAAGCCGTGCCGGTCATCCCCAGCTTCTTCCAGCTCGTGCACGTCCGGAACACCGGCGCCGCCTTCGGCATCGGCGCGAACGCCGCCAATCGCCTCATCCCCATTCTTCTGAACGTGGGCGCGATCGCGGTGTTCTGCGTGGTGGTGGTCTACGCCATGCGCTCGGCCGTGAGCGACCGCCTGCTGCAGACCGGCCTGCACCTGATCCTCGGCGGCGCGATCGGCAACCTGCTGGACCGCTTCCGCTTCGGCTATGTGGTCGACTTCCTGGACGTTTACGTCGGCAATCACCACTGGCCGGCCTTCAACGTGGCCGATTCCGCGATCTGCATCGGCATCGCCCTGCTCTTCCTGGACATGAGGAAGAAGCCGGAAGAGACACCCGCCGCCGCCGAACCGGCCTCGTGACCCCCCTCGAGCGCTGGCTGGCCGGCCGCCTGCCCGACGTCGACCTCCGCGTCACAGCCACGGACGACACCGTGACCGTCCGCTACGCCCAGCCCGCCCCCCGCGGCCGCCGTTTCCCCGTCCTCTTTGCCCTCACCCGCGTCGACGGCCGCTGGATCGCCGACCGCGACTACCAGCGGGGGTTAATCGGCCAGGCCATCGAGTTCCTCGAGCTCGGTATCGATTAAACATTTTGCGTCGTCGATGATCGTTTTTGCGCCATCGAGGTGCCCACGAGCGGTATCGATGTAATCCGCGAGGACATCAATGTCCCATCCGGCGGCATCGATGTCCCAAAAAGCCACACCCATG
>JAXDJK010000279.1:0-3432 GCA_034665665.1 Acidobacteriota bacterium | reverse complement strand
TCCGTGTAACCCCGAGGAACTCATCGACACGTTCGCGCTTCGTGGCGACGCTGATCGTGCTGCTGCTGGTCCTGCCGTCCGCGCACTCCCAGCAACCGCCGCAACCCCGCAACGCTGATCTGGACCGCGTGCGCGGCGACATCGGGCGGCTGCGCAAGCAGCTCGATGCGCTTCGGCAGCAGGCCCAGAGCACCGAGCGCGAATTGGGGGAGGTCGACCTCGAGCTCGACATCCGCACCCGCGAGCTGGAACTGGCCACGAAGATGGCCGCGCAGATCGAACAGCAGCGCCAGGGCGTGGCCGCGCAGATCGCCGCGATCGGTCCACGCATCGAGAGCCAGAAAGCCGACCTGCGCAAGCGCCTGGTGGCGCTCTACCGACTCGGCGGCCTGAGCTACCTGCGCATGCTGCTCGAGCTCGACGACGAGCAGAATCCGATCGAAGCCGTCTCCATGCTCAGCTACCTCGTCTCCCGTGACGCTCGGGCCATGACCACCTTCCAGGCCACGCGGCAGCAGCTCGCGCAGCGGCATGTGGAATTGGCGGTGCGGCAGAAAGAGCTGGTGCAGACCCGGCGCGTCGTGGAAGACCGGCGCCGGGCCGTGATCGCGGCGCACGCGCAGAAAGAACAGCTCCTGGCGAAGCTCCGGGTGGAAGAGAGCGGTTCGCAGAAACAGCTGGTGGCGCTCGAAGAAAAGGCCCGCCGGCTGGAACGATTGGTGGCGCTGCTGGCCCAGCAGAACCGCGCCACGAATATGCCCGTCCTGGACATCCGCAGCGTGCAGGGAGCGCTGGCCTGGCCGGTGACCGGCAAGATCATCGAGCGCTTCGGACGACAGCGTAACCCGAAGTTTTCAACCTTTACGGTCAACAACGGCGTCACAATCCAGGCCGCACCGGGGACGCCGGTGCGCGCGGTCTTCCAGGGAACAGTTCTTTTCAGTCAATGGTTCAAGGGATACGGCAACTTGATCATTCTGGATCATGGAAACCGCGTCTTCACGCTGTATGGAAACCTGAAGGCTTCAAGCGTGGCCGTAGGCGACCGGATCGCAGGCGGCCAGCCGATTGCAAGAGTTGCGGAGAGTGTTGCTGAGAGCGAAGACGTGAGCTCTGGCCATCTCTACTTCGAGATCCGGCAGGACAATCGTCCCGAGGACCCGCAAAAGTGGCTGCGATGACGTGGTAGCGATCAAGTGCTTGCGATGATGACCAAAAGAAAAGTCGCCTTCCTCTCCCTTTCCGTGGCGTTGATGATCACGCTGCTTGCCGGTGCCGTTTTCGGCCAGAGCACGCAGAAGAGCAACGTCTACCGCTATCTCAGCATCTTCTCCGAGGTGTTCGACCTCGTGCGGAGCAACTACGTCGAACAGGTCTCGTCCGACCAGCTCATGGACGGAGCCTTCGCCGGCGTCACCGATGCCGTCGACGAGTTCAGCTACTACGTTCCCCCCGCGCAGATGGCCGGCTACAAAGACTTCACCGACGTCGATGACAACGGTGTGGGCGTGGTCATCACCAAGCGCTTCGGCTACGCGTACGTGATCACCCCCGTCCCGGGCTCGCCTGCCGACAAGGCCGGCGTCCAGCGCGGCGACTTCATCGAGAAGGTGAACGGCGCGCCGACGACGAAACTGGCCATCTGGCAGGTTCGCGACGCCATGCGCGGCGACAAGCCGGTCAAGCTGCAGGTGCTCCGCAGCGGCGAGACCAAGCGCGAAGACGTCACCATCCCGCACGGTGCGTTCCATCCGGTAGCGCTGGAGACCAACACCCTCTCCGGCGTGGCCTACATCAAGATCCCGTACTTCGAGAAGGGAACGGCCGCGCAGTTCCGCTCCGCGCTCGAAGACGTCCGCAAGCGCAGCATCCGCAAGCTCATCGTCGACCTGCGCGGCAACGCCGGCGGCTCCGTCGAAGAAGCGATTGCCTCCGCGGACGAGCTGCTCACCAGCGGCCTGATCACCTCGCTCGAAGGCCGCAAGGTCGAATCGAAGCGCTGGCAGGCCGACCGCGCCACCTCGTATGACGGCGACGTCCAGGTCCTGGCCGACATCACCACCGCGGCCGGCGCCGAGGTCTTCGCGGGCGCCATTCATGGCAACGGCCGAGGCAAAGTCGTCGGCGGCACCACCTACGGCAAGGCCCTCCAGCAGCGCTTCATCCCTCTGCCGAGCGGCGGCGGCGTCTTCATGACCGTGGCCCACTACACCATGCCCGACCTCAAGCCGATCAAGGAGACCGGGATCAAGCCTGACGTCACGGTCGACCTGAGCGCGCAGTACCTCCGCGACCCGAACAGCAAAGGGAAGCAGGAGCCGACGCGCGACCTGATCCTCGAGAAGGCTCTCGACCTGTTCGGCGCCGAAGCTGCGGCGGCACCGAAGAAGGCGGCGTAAACCGCGTCCCATCCCCCGTCCGCCATGGCACAATGTCCGTGCGCATGGACGGACGGGAGAATGGGACGCGCACTTCGTTTCGCACGCTCGTGAAGATCACGCTGGTGCCGGTCATCGGCCTGGCGGTCTTCTTCACCTGGAACTGGCTGAACGGCGGGGAAACGCCCGACGAAGCCTGGCGCGAGTTCCGGCACGAGACGCAGGGACCTTCGCCTGCTCCCCCTCCCGCTTCTGCTCCCGCGATGCAGGCCTCCGCGGTGGCGGTCACGCCTTCTGCGCCTCCGAAAGCGGCCCAACGGCCCCACGGCCACGGCGGCGAGATCGTCCTGATCATCGACGACCTCGGCTTTCAGGGGCAGCCGCTGGACCGGGTCATGGCCCTCGACCCGAACGTCAACTGCGCCATCCTGCCGAACGGCACCGGCGTCACCGCGGCCGCCGAGGCGCTGCACAAGCGGGGATTCGAGATCCTCTGCCATCTGCCGATGGAGCCGATGGGCGCTGCCGCACCGGGCCGCGGGGCCATCCTGACGTCGATGCAGGACGACGAGATCTCCCGCCTGACCCGCGAGAACGTCGATGCCGTACCGTACGCGCGCGGCGTGAACAACCACATGGGCTCCCGCGCCACCGCGGACCGCCGGGTCATGACCAGCGTCCTCGGCGCGCTGCCCGACGGCATGTACTTCATCGACTCCCGCACCGCCGGCAACTCCCTGGCCGGTGCCGTTGCGAGGCAGATGAACATCCGCACCGCCAGCCGCCAGATCTTCCTCGACGACGTGCAGAACGAATCCGCCGTGCGCAAGCAGCTGAACGACCTCGCCGCCGCCGCGGAGAAACATGGGCTGGCGATTGGCATCGGCCACCCGCACGCCGTCACGCTGCGCGTGCTGGCGGACGAGTTGCCGGAGCTCCGCGCGCGCGGATTCAAGCTCGTGCGGGCCAGCAGCATCGTGCGGTAGACGCGGGCTGCGCCTGTGGCTGTACAAGAGCGGCGGGAAAGCGCCGCACTCCAAACGCTTCGCGTAGA
>JAXDJK010000278.1:0-6358 GCA_034665665.1 Acidobacteriota bacterium | reverse complement strand
CCCCGTGAACAGGGCCGGCGAGCCGCTCGCCGGACCCTCGAAGACGATGCACTTGCCGGCCTGGCCGTTCTTGTTCACGATGGGAAGGCCCTGCGTGTAGGTGCCGGCGGCGAGCAGGAGCCGGGCGCCGGGAATGAGCCCGGCGATCAGCGAGCGGTAGTTGGAGGGGTTGGCCTGGATGGTTCGGAGAGGGGCTGCGCCGTTGCAGCCGCTCAAGGTGTCGGCGAGCGTCTGGGCCTGGGTGGCCGAGGCGATGAGCAGTGTGGCGACGATGGTGGTCCGGAGCAGGGCTTTCTTCAGCATGGGAGTCATTTCCTCGAAGTTGGTGGAGCTCAGTAGCTGACCTTGAGCTGATAGGTCGTGCGCGTGTTCGCCGCGGGGCGGTAGACGTGGATGTAGACGTACATCGCCGAGGTGGTCGGGTTGGTCCAGGAGGCCTGGTCCGGGGTGGTGCCGCCGTTGTACGAGGACCCTACGAAGTCCCCCGCCGCGTTGTAGATCTCCAGGTCATAGTCGACCGAGAGGCCGTTGAGCAGCGCGGTCACCGTGGCGCCGGCCGGCAGGCTCAGGCGGAAGTATTCGTCCTGTCCGGAGAGGGTGTCGTTGAGATACGTCCCCGAGATCTGGTTGCAGCTCCCGGAGATCGCCTGCGGCGCGGACATGCTGTTGTTCGGCTCCACGTCCGATATGGAATTGCAGGACGGGGGCGGCGCGGACACGGCCGGCCGGATGGCCAGCGCCGGCGTCCAGCCGGGGTTCACGCCACTCCCCGAGTAGGCACAGCGATAGGTGGAGACGCGCGACTGTCCGTTGAAATCCCGGTTGTAGTCCAGGAGGCCGGTAAAGGGCGAGTAGTCGATGGCGGTGCCCTGAAGCTGGCCGCTCTTCGGAAAGAGGTCGAGGCCCGATCCCAGCGCCGCCATCGGGTTGTTGAGGTAGGTCGAGGCCTGGGAGTAGGTCCCGGTGACGTTGTTGCTCTGCTGGCCGCCGGTCAGAGGCGTGCCGGCGAAGACGGCGTTGCCGACGACGCGCTGCGGGTAGGCGGGGTCGGCGCCCGAGATGCGGATGCCGTTGCCGGTGGCGACCACGGTGTTGTTGAAGATTTCCAGGCGCCTCGGCACGTCGTTGTGCGCCTGGAACCGGATCGCGTCGCCCGTGCGGTTCACGAACAGGTTGTCGTGGAGGGCGACGTTGCCTTCGCCCTGGAAGAGCGATTCGTTGTTGGGGTTCTGATAGAGGAGGTTGCCGTAGATCTGGTAGATGTCCGTGGATCCCGCTCCCGACAGCGGCCAGTGACCGACGAGCAGGTTCGGCCCGGTGCCGCCCGTCTCCTTGCTGAAGGTGTTGTAGCGGATGATGGTCGTGCCGCTCGACGGGGCGCCGACCGAGGTGCTGCGGCTGAGCTGCTGCTTGAACTGGGCGTTGTAGTCCAGCGTGTCGTAGACGAGGTTGTACTCGACCAGGGAATTGGAGATCTCGTAGTAGCCGGAGGAGTCGCCCAGGTACATCCCCGTGCCCGTGGCGCTGATCGTGTTGAGGCGGATGACCCAGTTCCAGGCCGGGCACTTGGTGCTGATGCCGACGCGGAGATAGTTCGGGTTGAAGTTCGTGATGTTCAGCCTCTCGATCAGGATGTGATGGACGGACACGGAGGTGGCCTCGGCCTTGACGCCGTCGCCGGCCTTGTCCAGGCCGTCGAGCGACAGGTTGCGCACGGCGATGTAGCTGGAGTCCTTGAGGCTGACCACGTTCCAACTGTCGCTCCCCGTGAACAGGGCGGGCGAGCCGCTGGCCGGACCCTCGAAGACGATGCACTTGCCGGGCTGGCCGTTCTTGTTCACGATGGGAAGGCCCTGGGTGTAGGTGCCGGCGGCGAACAGGAGCCGGTCGCCGGGAATCAGTCCGGCGATCAGCGAGCGGTAGTTGGACGGGGTGGCCTGGATGGTTCGGAGAGGGGCTGCGCCATTGCAGCCGCTCAGGGTCTGGTCGAGAGTCTGGGCGTGGGTCACGGAGGCGAGGAGAAGAAGCGTGGCGATAGCGGTCCAAAGGCGGGTTTTGCCGGGCATGGAGTCATTTCCTTCCAGGTAGGTACGGGTTTGAACGCGAACGACGAACGAAGCGGATCAGCTCGTGACGGATCAAACTTCGGCGCACGGGCTCACGGAGTGACCTATGCAACGCCGGAGCCGAGAGCGCGGCATCAGCACGAGGTCAGATCGGCGTTTGCTCGACGCCGAAGACGCGACGGACGCCGGGATCTGCGACCGTTATCGCCCTCTAGCCGCGGAGCGGCGACATTCGTGGTCCACCCATGCATTTCGCCGCTCCGCGGCTGATCCATTCGGTGCAGCTCGCCTCGTATTCCGGGATGAATCGGACCTATCTCGGGGTGCTGGAGACGGGCGGGAACATGCTCAGCCTGGAGACGCTGCTGAAGCTGGCGGACCTGTTCGGTGCGGATGCGGCGGAGATCGTTCGCGAAGTCGAAGAGGCGCGGCGCACCGAGAAGCGATTGCTGACGGCCCCACCGGCAGTCAACGCGGAGAACTGACCGCCGTCGGCGAGACGCAGCGTCTGTCAGTCACGACTCGGGAAGTTGTAGGCGGCGAGGAAGGCGGGATCGCTGGCGAAGGCGACGACCGTTTCAGGTTGAATCTCGTTGAAGAGCAGGTCGGTGACGTAGTCGTGGACTCCGCGGGCGGCGGTGTGGTTCGGCGTCACGCTGGTGAGCACGCGCGGGTCGCGCCGCCATTCCGCGGCGGCTTGATGTTCCATCGCGCGGACGTTGAAGATCGGGTTGGACCAGGTCACGCGCGTCGGATGGAAGTCGGACGGAACGCGGCGGGCAGAGTCGGGGCCTAGCGCGTCGAGCAGTTGTGCGCGCGGCCAGGCGTCGAAGAGGTAGGCAGCGGCTTCGGTCCAGGGCAGGGTATCGAAGCGGCGGCGGCCGCCCTCGCGGGCGAGCATGGCGCGGAAGCTTTCGGTGGGCATCCCGAGGAGATCGGCGACGTGGGAGATGGGCACGCGCGCGAGGGGATCGGCAGCGAAAAACCGCGCCAGAGGCTCGTGCAACGGGAACTTCGGGGTGGCAGGGTCGATCGGCATGGTGCGTATCCGAGTCAGTTGTACGCGGTTCCCGCCGGTTCCCGCAGCGCATTTCTTAAGCGTCGGCGAATAGAGCTGGTCGCGTTTCTTCAGGCACTGGTGATTCTGACTCCGATAGATGTCTTGATGGCGCTCCGGAAGGCCGGAATCGTAATTTCACGTCGCATTTCTTAAGGCCCGGTTCAATCTACGCAGAAAACAGGGGGGTTCGAGCGATGACGCGGGTAGGGAACTCCGGCACGGACACACACCTAGACGAGAGAGAGATGCAGGACGCGCAACGAGAAACGATGCGTGCCGAAGCGCCGCCGGAACTGCCGGCCGGTGGCGAGGCGGTCGCGGCATTTGAGGAGGCGTACCTGCTCTACGCACCGAGGTTACAGAGGATCGCGATACGAAGATTCGGGATCGAGCCCGGAGATGCGGAAGTGCTCGTGCAGGACGTGTTCACGACGTACTTTCAACACGCCACGGACGTGGAGAGGCTGGAGCCATACCTCATCGGCGCGATCTGCAACGCGTCGCGCAACTATCTGCGGCGATCGTCGGCATCGAAGGCGATCTTCTGCGGTGAGGAGCCGTGCGCGGCGACGCCGGATGACGCGTTGCTCAACGAGATCGAGCGCAAGACGTTGCTGTCGCAGATGCTGGCGCGGGTTGGCGGCGATTGTCGCGATCTGCTGCGGCGCTTTTACGTGAACGGCGACGGCACGGAAGTGTTGGCGCACGCGTTCAACATCACCCGGCCGTCGGTGAAGGTGAAGCTGTTCAAGTGCCGGCAGCGCGCGCTCGAAGCGTACCGGGCGATCATGGAGAAATCGAATGGGTGAGCACATCGCGCACACGGAGCTCTCCCTGTTCGCGCACGATAAGCGGTCGTTCGAGCGCGAGCGGCGCGAGGCGATCGAGAGTCACATCGCAACTTGCGCGGAGTGCGGCGCGACCTTCGACTTTTATGCAGTCGCTGAAGAGGACCTCGGCGACCTGGCGGTGTGGCAGCCGATCATCGGCTCGACGGCCGCGGCGATGCGCGCGTATGCGAATCAGTGCGCGGCGGAAGATCGCGAAGCGGATGAATTGCTGAAGGGCATTTTCGCTAAGCCGCGCAAGGCGGCTTTGACGAACGTGAGGAACCAGCGGAAGTTCCACACGGGCGGTGTGGTGCGACGGCTGAACGCAAAGGCGCACGAGGTGGTCGCGAGTCTGCCGCTGGATGCGTTGATCTTCGCTGATCTTGCGCAGGCGGTAGCGGATCTTTTGCCGGATGACATATACCCGAACGACGCGGTGTACGAGTTGCGCGGGACGGCGTGGAAAGAGCGGGCGAACGCGTTGCGACGCTTGGCCGAATTTGACGAGGCGCTGGAATCGCTGCGGCGGTCAGAGAATGCGTATAGCCGTCTGAGGTCGTCTGGGCATGGGCTTGCGGCGGTGGACCTCGTGCGGTCCGCGGTGTACTACGAGCGAGGCGAATTGCAGAAAGCGACGAAGCATGTAGAGCTGGCGGAGCATGGGTACGCGCATCAGGGTTTGGAACGCCAGCGCATGAAAGCGATACTGTTACGTGGAGAGATAGCGTACGAATCGCTTGACTACGCAGGTGCCGCCAGCACTTTCCAGCAGATCATAGATTTCGGCGAACGGATCAGCGACGCGCGTTGGATTGCACGCGGTTCCTACTGCCGCGCGGCATGTGAAGTCGAACGCGGCAACCTCAGCGAGGCGGTGATGCTTTATCACAGCGCGCTGATGATCTTGCGTGAAATTGGGCCGACAGAGGACCGAATCAGCACGGAGTGGGGATTAGCTCGCGTCGTGTTGCACGAAGGGAAGCCCACTGATGCAGCGCGGCGACTTCGTGATGTGATCGCGGCATTCGAAGAGATCGGTAGAGTGTCAGATGCGGCACTTGCGGGAACTGATTTGGCGGAAGCGTTGCTCGTGCTCGAGCGTTGGGATGAAATCGGGAAGGTGGCAGCGCACGCGTTCAGGGTATTGAAGAAGGCGGGCATTCTAACCGGCGCGTTGATGGCGCTGGCCTATCTGAAGGAAGCGGCGGCGAGGCGCCAGCTGACGCCCGGAACGCTGAAAGTGATACGAGAGTACCTGCGGCGCGTGGAACGGAAGCCCGACCTGCTGTTCGCCGCCCCACCAGAAATCCCACGATAACCGCACCCCACCAGAGGCAACCCTCGTTCGTGGGGGCGCCCTCCCATTCGCCGGTCAGATGGCTGGCTCGGAGGGCTTATGCGAGGTGTATCGAGGTGGGCTTCGCGTGTGGCGCCGCTTCTGGCGGTGCTTCTTGTTTTCACGGCGTCAGGCGTGCGGGCTGAGGGCGCTGCGACCCCGCCAACAGACTCGCCGCAGGCGCGGCTCGGGCCGCCGGGCGGCGTGACTACGCAAGCGCGCCTTCAGCCACCCAGCGGCATAATGCCGCCACCGCCACTGGACGACACGACGCAAGCGCGCGTGAGCCCGCCGGTTGGCGCCCCAACCTCGATCCAGGTGTCGTTGCTCAACATGATCCGGATCTGGTTGCAGTCACTGAGGACGCCCGACGTGTGACAAATCCAACAGGTCTTAAGAAATGCGACGCGAAATCGCACCGCGACGGCTTTCCCTCCGGTAGGAAAGCCCCGCGTCCCATCACTCCCCTGATGACCGCAGCGATGATCAAACCGGCCGCGCAACTCTAAGCCGCCAAGACAACGCCACTATCTCCGCTAGACTCGGTTCGCCCGATGATGCGCGAGGCAAGAGCGACGGGCTCACCCCTTCTCGCCGGTGTTCCGCTCATCGCTGCGGTCGCGAGCACAGCGATGGGGACGCGTCGGCAGGGCCTGGACCGTGCGGCAGAACACTTCCTGCGGGATTGCTACCGGCAGAAGAAGCCGGCGCGCGGGAAAGACTTCGCGCGCTCGCTCGACCTGACCCCGGAGTACGTCAGTGGGATGGCCGCGGAGATCCTCGGCGAATCGCTGCACGCGTTCCTGCGCAAGAAGCAGGTGGAGTACGCGGCCCGGTTGCTCCGAAGAACGCCGCTGACGATCGAAGAGATCGCCGCGCGCAGCGGGTTCGGAACGCGATCGGCGATGCATCGGTGGTTCGTGAAGGTCTACGGGATGGGGCCGGCGGCATTCCGGGAGCGCACGCAGTGAGACGACGCGGGACGACACCGCACTCCAAACGCTCCGCGTAGACCTTGCGCGCTTTCGGTGCTTCGTCTCCGGTGTAGTGCGCGCCACCCGCGCGC
>JAXDJK010000277.1:0-4648 GCA_034665665.1 Acidobacteriota bacterium | reverse complement strand
CCTCGGCAAACGCGTGCCCGAGGAACTCCGAGGAACCCGAGGAACTCCGAGGAACTGCCTCTCGTTATACTGCGCCCCCTATGCAATACCGACCCACAGAGATCGAGAGCAAGTGGCAGCAGCGGTGGGCCGAGGCGAAGGTGGCAGAAGTGGACGTCACGGCGCCGGGCGAGAAGCTCTACATGCTCAACATGTTCCCCTACCCGTCGGGCGATCTGCACGTCGGGCACGGCCGGAACTACATCCTCGGCGACGCGCTCTACCGCTTCTTCCGCATGCAGGGCCGGGTGGCCCTGAACCCCATGGGATGGGACGCCTTCGGGCTGCCGGCCGAGAACGCGGCCATCAAGCGCGGCATCCACCCGCGCGAATGGACCCTCGGCAACATCGGCCGGATGAAGCAGCAGTTCGCTCGCTGGGGCATCCTCTACGACTGGTCCAAAGAGCTCGCCTCCTGCGAGCCGGAGTACTACCACTGGAATCAGTGGCTTTTCCTCCAGCTCTACAAGCGCGGCCTGGCGTACCGCGGCACCGCGCCGGTGAACTGGTGCCCGCAGGACCAGACCGTGCTGGCCAACGAACAGGTCATCGACGGCCGGTGCGAGCGCTGCAGCGCCATCGTCGAGCAGCGTGAGCTCTCGCAGTGGTTCTTCAAGATCACCGCGTATGCCGACCGTCTCGACGCCGGCCTGGACACGCTCCACGAATGGCCCGAGAAGGTGAAGCTGATGCAGCGGAACTGGATCGGCCGGTCGCTGGGGGCGGACGTCGATTTCGACGTCCCCGCCCTCGAACATCCGATCCGCATCTTCACCACCCGTCCCGACACCATCTTCGGCGCCACCTTCATGGTCCTGGCGCCGGAGCATCCGGACGTGCCGAAGCTCATCGCCGATCATCCCGATCGTGAAGCCATCGACGAGTGGATCACCGCGGTCCGCAACCAGACCAACCTCGAGCGTCAGGAGAAGGGGAAGGAAGGGCGCGACACGGGGAAGACGGCCATCAACCCGTTCACCGGCGAACCGATCCCGATCTGGCTCGGCAACTTCGTCCTCCCGCAGTACGGCACCGGCGCGATCATGAGCGTCCCGGCGCACGACCAGCGCGACTTCGAGTTCGCGCGGCAGTACGGCCTGCCGATCAAGATCGTGGTCCGTCCCGCCAGCGGCGAGACGCTCGACGACGCGAACATGACCGAGGCCTTCACCTTCAAGGACGAGAGCGGTGTAGCGGCCAATTCCGGGCCGATCGACGGCATGCCGGTACCGAAAGCCATCGAGACGATCATCGCCCTCATCGAAGAGCGGGGGATCGGGAAGGGCACGGTGCGCTACCGCCTCCGCGACTGGCTGATCTCGCGCCAGCGCTACTGGGGCACGCCCATCCCCATGCTGTATTGCGACAAGGACGGCCTGGTGCCGGTGCCGGAGGAGCAGCTGCCGGTGACGCTCCCTCTCGACGTGCCGTTCACGGGACGCGAAGGCAATCCGCTGGCGAAGCACGAGGCGTTCGTGAACGCCACCTGTCCGCAATGCGGCGGGCCGGCGAAGCGCGAGACCGACACGATGGACACGTTCGTCGATTCGTCGTGGTACTTCACCCGCTTCATCACCCCGCGCGACGACCAGAAGATCTTCGACTCCGCGGTGGTGAACCGCTGGCTGCCGGTGGATCAGTACATCGGCGGGATCGAGCACGCCATCCTGCACCTGCTCTACGCGCGCTTCATCACCCGTACGCTGCACGACATGGGGCTGGTGGCGTTCGAGGAGCCGTTCGCGCGGCTGTTCAACCAGGGCATGATCACCAAAGAGGGCTACCGCGATCCGCACGGGTCGTGGGTACCGATCGCCGAGGTGGAGTGGCGCGACGGGAAGCCCTATCGCGGCCAGACCGAGCTGACGGCAGAAGTCGGCAAGATGTCGAAGTCGCGCTACAACGTCGTCCCGCCGGACGAGCTGATCGAAAAGTTCGGCGCGGACACGGAGCGGGTCTACACGCTGTTCATCGCCCCGCCGGAGAAAGAGGCGGCCTGGTCGGACGAAGGGGTCATCGGCGCGTACCGGTTCCTCGGCCGAGTGTGGCACATGGGCGTGGCCATCATCGAAGCTCTCGGCAACGGTCAGCCTGGCGGTGACACGCCGCGCGCGGTGCTGCGCAAGATGCACCAGACCATCGACGCCGTCACCAAGCGCGTCGAAAAGTTCGAGTTCAACACCTCGATCTCGGGCCTGATGGAGTACTCGAATACCCTCGGCGACGCCGTGGGCGCCAACGCGGCCTCGCTGCGCAAGCCGTACGAGGCGCTGCTGCAAATGCTGCATCCCTTCGCGCCGCACATGACCGAGGAGCTCTGGTCGATGCTCGGGAACGAAGAGTTCGTGCTCACCTCGCGCTGGCCGGTGGCCGATCCGGCCCTGATGCAGGAAGACAGCGTGGTCATTGCCGTCCAGGTGAACGGGAAGCTGCGAGGCCAGGTGGAAGTCCCGGCGCCGCCGGACGAGGCCACGGTCTTCGCCGCGGTCTTCGCTCACGAGCGCATCCAGACCTGGGTGAGCGGCAAGGAGATCGTCAAGCGGGTCTACGTGCCGGGGAAGCTCGTCAATCTGGTGGTGAAGTGACCGTGCTAGATTGCGGCGCGATGAAACGGCTCGTTCACGCTCCGGTGTTGCTGCTCGCGCTGCTGGCCTCCTCGTGCGGTTACGCGCTGGTGGGCCACAACAACTTCCTCGATCCGTCGATCAAGACGCTGGAAGTGCCGGCGTTCGTGAACCGCACCACGCGCGTGGAGCTCGAGCAGCGCGTGACGCAGGCCGTGGCCGAGGAGTTCGTCTCCCGCGGCCGCCTGCAACTGGTCACCAACGCCAAGGAAGCGCACGCCATCCTGCGCGGCTCGATCGACAGCTTCAACATCTTCCCGATCGCCTTCGAGCAGGGCCGCGCCACCCGCTACCAGATCTCCATCACCGCCAAGATCGAGCTCCTCGACCACCGCAACGAAGACAAAGTGCTGTGGAAGAACGACCAATACCGCTTCAGCGAGAACTACGAGGTCAACCTCCAGACCACGGACGCCTTCGACCAGGAGAGCCGCGCCATCCGCGAGATCGCGGTAAGGTTCGCGGAGACGCTGGTGACGAATCTGCTGGAAGGGTTTTAAGACACCAGGTCGCGTCCTGCCGTGTACCCGAACGGGGGCAACCTATACGCGAAGCGTTTGGAGTGCTGCGGCCCGAGCCGCAGCTTTTGTACAGCCATGAGCAGCGCTCGTGGCATCCCGCAGCATTCGTTTGGGGCCACGGGCCGCGCCTGTGGCTGTACGAAAGCTGCGGCTCGGGCCGCAGCACTCCAAACGCTTCGCGTATTCGTTGCACTCTTTGGGTCGTAAACCCTCCCGCCCTCCCTCCCGTACACCACGGCCATGCGTAAGATTTTCCTCCGCGCCGGGTGGCGATTCGTACTGTTCGTCATCGGGGCGGTCGGGCTGCAGTTCCTGCT
The DNA here is from genome assembly GCA_034665665.1 of Acidobacteriota bacterium. Classification (GTDB taxonomy): domain Bacteria; phylum Acidobacteriota; class Thermoanaerobaculia; order Gp7-AA8; family Gp7-AA8; genus DASWOB01. The sequence continues at coordinate 1,147 of JAXDJK010000277.1, read as the reverse complement.
GCTCTCCGCGCTGGGGTTGCTGCATTACCAGTGGGCGAAGGGGTGGGATGCGGTCGACTTCATCGTTTCCGAGGGCCTCGGGATCGCGGCGACGCTGATCACCATGGCCATCGCCGCCCGGCTGGAGCGGCGGACGTTCGCCGATTACTGGATGCCGTTCCGGCCGGCGTCAGCGGCGCGGTGGGGGGAGGGGTTCGGGTGGGGCGTGGCGCTGGTGGCGGCCACGTTCGCGCTGGTCTTGATCAGCGGCGGGGTCACCATCGACGGCTTCGCACTCCATGGCGCGACGCTCTGGCGTACGGCGGCGCTCTGGTTTGCGGCGATGCTGCTGCTGGGTATCTACGAGGAATCGCTCTTCCGCGGATATCCACTGGTGGTGCTGGCGCGGGGGATAGGGTTCTGGCCGGCTTCGATCCTCATGTCGGTGCTTTTCGGGGCGCTGCACTACTTCACCAAGCCGATGGAGAACGTCACCGACGCGGTCACGGTCGGGCTGCTCGGCCTCTTCACCTGCCTGACCATCCGCCGCACCGGCAGCATCTGGTTCGCGGCGGGCTTCCACACCGCCTTCAATTTCACCTCGATCTGCACCCTCGGCTCGCCGAACACCGGCAACGCCGGCAAGCCGTTGGCCGAGCACCTTCTGGCCACGAAGTGGATCGGTCCGGAGTGGATGACCGGCGGGCCGCGCGGGCTCGAAGCGAGCGCGTTCATGTTCCTGACGCTCGGCCTGGCCTTTCTCCTCTTTCACCTTTATTTCAGGGGTGACGGCAGCCGGTACTAACATTTCTGTTTTTTCGCGTCGTATTGACGCTGGAAAGCGGCGCCCGACAATGCAGGGGTGGCTCTCCTTTTCTCGCGGACCATGCGCAGTCTGGCCACGTCGAGTGCGCGCCGCCGCCGCGCCGTGCTGGCCGTAGGCCTGGCGGTGCTCGCCGCGTGGGGAGTGTGGGCCGTGGCCGCGCGACTCTCCATCGTGGTCGTTTCCACGCGGGCACGGCTGGAATCGCGGCGCAGTGTGCAACGCATTGCCATGCCGGCCGCCGGGAGGGTCACGCGCGCGAATCTGACCCTCGGCCAGAACGTCCGCCGCGGCGACATCCTCCTGGAGATGGACGGTGGCGAGGAGAGCATCCTCCGGGCGCGA
>JAXDJK010000276.1:0-3411 GCA_034665665.1 Acidobacteriota bacterium | reverse complement strand
TGGTCTTCAGCTCGTCGCTGGCCTTGATGTACGGGACGAGCGTGAGGTGGACGTTGATGGCGTTGCCGCGGCCGGCTTCGAGGCGGAACTGGCGGATGGCTTCCAGGAAGGGCAGCGACTCGATGTCGCCCACGGTGCCGCCGATTTCGACGATCACCACGTCGTGCTCGCCCGCGACCCGGCGCATGGCTTCCTTGATCTCGTCGGTGATGTGCGGGATGACCTGCACGGTCTTGCCGAGGTAGTCGCCGCGCCGTTCCTTCTCGATGACGCGCGAGTAGATGCGGCCGGTGGTGTAGTTGTTCTTGCGCGTGGCGCGCATGGAAGTGAAGCGCTCGTAGTGGCCGAGGTCGAGGTCGGTCTCGGCGCCGTCGTCGGTGACGAAGACCTCGCCGTGCTGGAAGGGCGACATGGTGCCGGGGTCGACGTTGATGTACGGATCGAACTTCTGCACGGTGATGCGGAAGCCGCGCGCCTCCAGCAATGCGCCGATCGAGGCCGCGGCGATCCCTTTGCCGAGGCCGGAAACCACACCACCGGTGATGAAGATGTACTTCGTGCTCATAACGCGCCTCCTCGACGGTCGTGGTTCGGTTTGCTTTTCGGGGGGAGAGAGTGCGGCTGGGTCGAGAGGGACTGCGGGATGGTGAGCCTCAGGCTCACTCACAAACTCCGGTTTCAGGCATGAAGTTTCGCAAGTTCGTTCTCGACGCGCGCGACATCCTCGGGACGGTCCACGCCATGGTGCGGCTTGGACGTACGCAGCACCGCAATTCTAAAGCCCCGCTGGAGTGCCCGCAACTGTTCGAGTGATTCTGCCTGTTCCAAAGGCGAGGGAGGGAGGGTCACCAGGGTCTCCAGCGCCTCCCGGCGATAGGCGTAGACGCCGATGTGCCGGAGGGCCGTCTCCCGCGAGCCGATGGGCGCCCGTGAGAAGTAAAGCGCGTTCTGCCGCCCGTCCACGACCACTTTCACGATGTCGCGGGCCAGAAATTCGTCGTCCGTCGCGAACGGACAGGCCATGGTGGCCATCTCGGTGTCGTTCTGCTCCAGGAGGTCGACCAGGCCGTCGACGTTGCCGATGTCGATCAGCGGCTCGTCGCCCTGGACGTTCAAGACGACGTCGAACGTCCCCTCCACCAGCCGCAGCGCGGCGGCGATGCGGTCCGTCCCGGTCGCAAACTCCCCCTCCGGACGGAGCACCTTCCCGCCGAAGCCCTCCACATGCGCGGCGATGCGGTCGTCATCCGTGGCTACGTACACCCCATCGGCGCGTTTCGAGCCCACCGCCCGCTCGTACACCCGCCGGATCAACGAGACGCCGGCGATCTCGACCAACGGCTTGCCGGGAAAACGGGTCGAGCCGTAGCGGGCGGGGATGACGATGACGGAGCGCATGGAGGAGCGGATCACCAAGCGACTGAGGCGATCCCGTGGTTTTCGAGCTGATGGACGACGGCATCAGAGGAAACGCCGAAGTGCTGGGCCAGTTCATCGACTTCTTCGGCGGAAACGATCGAGCTGGACAGGCGCTCGCGAATTCCCGAAGCGGGGGCGAGAAACTCAGCGGCAAAAGCGCGATTTCGTTTCTGCCGGGAGGAGAGGCCTGTCGTGACGAGCCAAGGGCCGTCGTCGTGTCCGGATAGAAAATCGTACAGGCCGCGGCACACCTGAAAACGTTTGGCTGTTTCGTGCCTCCGGCTCACGGTGAACGCGGGGCTATCGTTCCGGTTCGTGGCGACGATCGCCTCGTAGGCGTGTACGCCCGATGGCTGGTCTATCACCGCGGACAGGAAGTTGCCGCTGTCCACACGGAGAGCCTCGGCAAGTTCGGTGAGAGACCGGAGGGGCTGCACGCCAATCTTCAGGGCCTTTCGGAGATCGCGCGCGGATGTGTAGCCGAGCTCCCAGGGTGCGTCTCCGTTCGCGCGGTTCGCCGGCGATACGCATTCGCGAAGGGCGCGGAGCTTTCGGAGATCGGCATTATTTCCACGTGCCGTGGTGATCGCGGCGATGACATCTCGCGATTCCTGGCTCAGCTTCGATTGGTTGGCGACGTTGAAGAACTCGCGCCTCACGCTCGCCGGAATGGACTCGGCTACTGCCACGATGGCTGCTGCGACGGAATCATCGAGATCGTAGGGATCGAGCCCGAGCGTTGCGGCGGCGATACAGAACTCCGCCTCTTCCCCGGCGGTTGCACCAACGAGCTCCCATTCGCGTTGGAGAAATGTGCCGGACACGCCGGATGTGCTCAGGCGCGACACAACAGCAGTGATGAAGCTTCTGAGCGTTCGCTGTGCCGATTCCAGCGTGACATACGCAGATCCCGATTCCAGAAACTGGACGCGATGGCTGGAAAGGACCTCGGGTTCCCACCGGAGCTGCAACAGGTCGCCGACGGCTTTCAACGAGAGCGGCGGGAGGGAGTAGCCTTCGCGAGCCCAGCGCAGGTCATGACGCCGGTCGTAGAGCGGGTCCTTCGCTCGTTCCGACGACTCCATTTCATACAAGAGCCGCCACCAGTTGGAGACGATCCATTCGGCCAATGGATAAAGTGGAAGGTACACGCTGTCGCGCACGGTACGTACTTCCTGATCGAGCAGGCGCGATGGACAACGGTCGTCGACTTTCATGGCGAGGCGGGCCCACGTCGCGCGAAGCTCGGCACCCCGCGCGCCGAGCGGGTCGGCCCATTCGAAATCGAAGACGAGGTCAGTCATAAAGATTGGTGATGCCGGGCGGCCATTCGCCAGGTTCGAGGGGATAGCCCTTGTACTCGCCGAGCTCCTGGTTGATGAGACGTCCTTCGTAGACGACGCTGCCGTCCTTGTACCAGACGTAACGCGGGAAGTCGCCCTCCCATAAGGCTCCGAAGGCGCCGCGCTCGATGGCCTTGCTGAGCCACGCTGTCATTTCATCGGCACGGTCCAGACGTTGATCGCAAATCGAAGCGTCCGATCGGGGACGTGGTTGACCTGCGAACGACGGTGCATCCTTGTGTTCAGGGCTGCCGACGTAGCGGGCACGTCTTGCCACATCCCTCAAATGCACGCCAGCGGGCGGTACGCCTATGCTTCGATCGAGTCGTGCTCTTCGCTTCGGCGCGCGCAACATTCCGCTCCCGTGAAAGGTATGCCACATCTGCCCTGATTGGGCAAGGTGGCCAGCGCGCATGTCCACATCGCAGGCGTCATCGCCCGCAGGGCATTGGCCCTGCGGACGGAACGTCCGCGCGCGCTCCGAACTGCGGGCTACGGCGCGCTGACCGGTTTCCAGGTCAGGTCTTTCACTCGCAGGAGGGGGAAGGTTTGGAGGGCGGGGGCGTCGGGGGTGCCGAGGAGCCAGATCTGGGTGTCGCCTGTGGTGGCGTTGTACCAGAAGATGTCGGAGGTGTCGTCGTAGAAGAAG
>JAXDJK010000275.1:0-3266 GCA_034665665.1 Acidobacteriota bacterium | reverse complement strand
CCGACTGGAACGGCCTGATGATCGCCGCGCTCGCGTCCGGCGCGGCCGCCTTCGACGACCCCTCGTATGCCGAAGCCGCCACCCGCGCCGCACGCGTGCTGACGAAAGCCCCGATCCGCCACGCCGGCGCCGCCCCCTACCTCGACGACTACGCCTTCCTGGTCTGGGGCCTCCTCAACCTCTACGAAGCAACCTTCGACGTGCGCTGGCTCGAACAGGCCCTCACCCTCGCGCGTGAATCCATCCGCCGCTTCCGCGGCCCCGACGCCCTCTTCTACATCACCGCGAGTGACGCCGAACCGCTCCTGATCCGTCCCCGCGAGCTCACCGACGGCGCCCTTCCCTCCGGCAACTCCATCCAGCTCCTCAACCTGATCCGCCTCGGCCGCATCACCGCCGATCCCACCTGGCAGCAGCACGCCGACGCCCTCATGCGCGCCGTGTCCGAGGCCGTCTCCATCGCCCCATCGAGCTCCACCGCCCTCCTGAGCGCCGTCGACTTCGCCCTCGGCCCCTCCTACGAGATCGTCCTGGCCGGCACGGACGTCCGCGCGTTCCAGCGCGTCCTCAACACGATCTTCCTCCCCAACAAAGTCGTCCTGCACCGCCCCGCCGGCACCGCCGCCTCGATCATCGCCATCGCCCCCTACACCGCCCTGCAGAAACCCGTCCGCGGCAAAGCGACGGCCTACGTCTGCACCAACTACGTTTGCCGTCTCCCCATCACCGATCCGCGCGACCTGCAAGCCATTGCCGAATAAGATCCAGTACGTCCGCCGCACAGCCCCAGGAGACCGTAAAGCCCGACCCGCCGTGTCCGTAGTTGTGCACCACGTTCCCCTCGCGGCGCAGGCAAACCGCCGTCGCCCGAGGCCGGATACCCACTGCCAGCTCGCCGTCAGCAGGCGAGAGGCTGGCGAGCCGCGGCTCGAAGGTTTTGCAACGATCAAAGATCGTCTGACGAATCCCAGCGGGCAGGTTCTCGACGTCATCGGTCGGCTCGAACGTCCCGCCGAGGACCACGTCATCGCCCCGAGGGACGATGTACATCAGCCGCTCCGACTTCTCCTCGAACACCACCGCACGCGTGATCCCTGGATTCGGCATCCGCAGCACGATCCCCCTGTGCGGCTCGATCCGCGGCCCGCCGTCGTCGAGCGCCGAGGCTCGATACCCCGAACAATTCACCACCGCCTCGAAGCCCTCCAGCTCGTGCAACGACCTCACCCGCTGCTCCACCCACTCCACGTCCAACGTCGACCGCAGCCACGGCAGATACCGCCGCGTATCAATGAGCGGCACATTCAGCTGATACCCGGACGCGTAGGGCCCGCAGTCCGCAATCGGGTCGGCCCCCAAGGCCTCCGCCCATTCCGGGGCCTTCGACTCTGCGTGCTCGCTGAGCACCTCGAAATCCACAAACGACACGCCCGTCCCCGGCACCGTTGCCAGTTCCCGATACTTTTCGTACGACTGCCGCGCCCACCGCATCGCCAGTGCGATCGGCTCGATCGCATACGGAAACCAGATCGCCGCCGCCGCCGCCGAAGTCCGCGGCGCGAAGTCATCCGCGATGACCGTCACACCATACCCCGCGTCCCCGAGCACCTTCGCGCACGTCAACCCCGCCACCCCGGCGCCCAAAACCGCAATCCGTCGCACACGCAAAGACTAACACCGGCCCGATCGCGGCGATCTACGCGAAGCGTTTGGAGTGCGGTGTCGCCACCGCTTTTGTACAGCCACAGGCGCTGTCGGTGTGAGTCACACGAAGCATGTTTGCAGCACCGTCTACGAGGATGGCTATACGAAAGCGGTGTCGACACCGCACTCCAAACCCTACGCGTAGTCCGGCACGCTCTCCGAAGAATCGACGAAAACGGTAATTCCTCCTTCGCCAGCGAAGGAAAGTGCCGCTGGCGACACTCCGTCTACCGGGTCGGACAAAACAAAATCAGAGGGAACGTGTCCGTCTATTAACGGGGGAGCGACGCTATGAGTGAACCACCGATTATCGGCAGAAACGTCACCATCGATGGCGAGCCCTTCGCGCTCGTCGTCACCACCCATCACGACGGGGCCGTGGCTACTACCGCAGTCCACACCAACGATTTCGAGCGCCGCATCGGCGGTGCTCGCTTCGTCGAAAGTGTCTCCGGCCCCTCGGAAGTCGGCCACCTGGCCAGCACCATGACCGAAAAGTGCATGGCCGCCATGATCCCCGCCGACGGCCAGAAATCCGTAATCGCCATCGGCCCGATTGAAGCCGTGAGCGAGGAGCGCCGCGCCCAGATCCTCATCGAGCACATCCGCATCGTCAGCCAGATCGACCCCGGCATCATCGTCGGCCCCGACATGAACAACCCCGAGTCGGTCCAGGACCGGGCCGCCTCCGCGGACGGCCTCCTCGATCATTTCACCGGCCTCAGCGAAACCAAACGCGGCCTCTCGATCGACAAATACGGCTACACCGCTCACGGCTTGGTCGCCGCCGTCCGTGCCTGCATCGACAGCGCATCCCTGAAGAACCAGCGCGTCAGCATCCAGGGCTTCGGCGCCGTCGGCGCCCATACCGCCCGGCTGCTGGCGGAGCTAGGAGAGAAGATCGTTGCCGTCAACAACAAAGACGTCCTGCTCACGGACGCCGCCGGTCTCGATGTCCCGACGCTCTTCGCCTATCGCGAGGAGCACGGCGACGCCGGCCTCGCTCACTACGCCAGCGAGCACGCGAAAGTGCACATTTCCCACACTCCCGACGATATCTTCCAAGTCGCCACCGACATCTTCATCCCCGCCAGCCGAACCGATGTCTTGGCCATTGCGGAAGAACTGAACCACGTCCGCGAGACTGAGAACCCTCGGGTACGCGACGTGGCCGATTTTTATGCCGCTACCGGGGTTTCACTCGTCGTCGAAGGCGCCAACCATCCGCTGTCCATGGACGCCGAGCATTGGCTAGAGTCCAAGCGCATTCGCATTCTGCCCGACTTCATCGTGAACTGCGGGGGTCTGATCGGCTGCTGGGTGGAGTGGGAAGCGCGGCATCGCGATGGTTTACGGCCAACTATTGATCTGCAGCAGGTCGGTCGGAGCGCTCTCGAACGAATACACGCGACCGTGACACAAAACATCAAGGAACTCCTCTCGTCCAGCATGTCTGCGCGTGCCGCCGCGTCACAAATCGTCACGCGCAATCGCGAGGTGCTCCTCGCTCGTCGGTAGGAAGTGGGAAGTGACCGTTGCTAAGCTCTAATGATAGAGGTGAT
>JAXDJK010000274.1:0-2939 GCA_034665665.1 Acidobacteriota bacterium | reverse complement strand
GGCCGAGTACCGTGCCGCGGCCCTCGGCACGTACGCGGCCGCACGCCGCGCACTCGACGCCGCGCTTGCCGACCAAAGCTGGTCGGCCGTGGATGGGCAGACGAACGCGGGCAGCCTCCCGCCGGCGGTGATCCTCGACCTCGACGAGACGGCCCTCGACAACTCCGTCTTTGAAGCACGCTCGATCCGCAAGGGCAAGACCTTCGACCAGGAGGTGTGGAACCAGTGGGTGCGCGAGTCGGCCGCCGGTGCGGTACCAGGCGCGGCGGAGTTCCTGACCTACGCGGCCAGCAAGGGCGTGACGCCGTTCTACATCACCAATCGCGACTTCGACCCGGAAGGTCCGGGCACGCAGGCGAACGTGGTGAAGCTCGGCTTCCCGATGTCGACGACGGACGACACGCTCCTCCTCCGCGGCGAGCGGCCGGAGTGGAAGTCGGACAAGACCTCGCGCCGCGAGTATGTCGCGCAGCGGTACCGCGTGCTGCTGCTCCTCGGCGATGACCTCAACGATTTCGCCAACGCGCGCGAGCTGAACGTGGCCGATCGCGACAAGCTGATCGAGCGCACGACTCCATGGTGGGGCACGCGCTGGTTCATGATCCCGAATCCGATCTACGGTTCCTGGGAGCGTGCCGTCGCAGCCAGCGGGACGGACTGCGAGAAGCTGCAGAAGAAGATCGACGCCCTCAGAGTGCAATGAGAGCGGCGCTGCTGCTCGCGTTCCTTCTCGTTGCGTCCGTCACGGCCGCCGCGCCGCGTCCCGACCTGGTAGTGGTGGTCTCGGTCGATCAGCTGCGCTTCGATTACGTCGACCGGTTCGCGCCATGGTTTACGCCGGGCGGGTTCCAGCGCTTCATGGCGCACGGGGCGCGCTTCACCAACGCCCGCTACCGCCACGCGGCGTCGTTCACCGCGCCTGGCCATGCGGCCATCGGCACCGGCAGGAGCGCGGGCGCGAGCGGGATCGTCGGCAACTCGTGGTTCGAGCGCGACTCGGCGCCGGATGCCGCGATGTGGGAGTGGTATTTCGACGACAACACGGCCTACCTGAGTCCCACCAACACGCCCGCGCCGTTTCACGACACGCCGGATGCGTGGTGGAAGCTCGGCGGTGCACCGCGCTACTGCGTCTACGACGACCGCGTGCAGGCGACGGCGGGCAAGACCAGTGGGATGTCACCGGCCTTCCTGGCCACCGATTCTCTCGGCGACGTGGTGAAGCATCGCTACCCCTCCTCGCGCGTGATCGGCCTGGCGGTGAAAGACCGCGCGGCGATCCTGATGGCCGGCCGCGGCGCGGATGCGGCGTACTGGTTCGACAGCAAGATCTCCGGGTTCATCTCCTCGACCTATTACCAGCACGTGAATCCCGCGGTGCTGGCCTTCAACACGCAGGTCGCCGGCTACTTCCCGGGCTCGAAGCAGTGGACGCCGTCGCCGTACATCCCGGCCGATGACATGCGGCGGGTGACGTTCGATCCGCCGGAAGCGTGGCCGCTGAAGAACAACAAGTACCGCGGCACGTTCCCGCATCCGATCAACGACGCGAAGGCGCTGACGTACACGCCGTTCGCGCACGAGTTGGTGCTCGATTTCGCCATGCACGTCATCGCCACGGAGGAGCTGGGCACGCGCAACACGCCGGACGTGCTCTTCGTCGGCATCTCGCCTACTGATTACCTGGGGCATTACTACGGCCCGGATTCGATGGAGGTGGCGGATAGCATGGTCCGCCTCGACCGAGACCTGGAGAGCTTCCTCAACGCTCTCGAGCGCCGCTTCGGCGACCGCGTGCTGGTGGTCCTGACAGGCGATCACGGGGTGACCTCGAATCCGGAGATCGCCAGGCTGCGCGATCCGAAGGCGGACACAGGCCGCGTGGACATCCGCACACCCGACGCGAATGCGAAGTTGCTTTCGGACCTGCCACCGCTGCGTCTGGCGATCGAGCGCGAGCTGGCCCGTCGCCTCGGCGTTCGCTTCGATGATCGTGCGCCGCTGTCGCACGCGCTGGTCTACTTTTTCGAGGAGCCCTCGCTCTACGTGAACTGGCGCCGCGTGACCGAGCTGCAGCTCGAACCCGAGCGGGTGAAACGCGCGTTGCGCGACGTCCTCCGCGGCATGCCCGCCCAGGGCTTCGCCGACGCCTGGACGAACACGGAGCTTCTCGTCCCCGATCCCGCCGCCTCCCCCACCAAACGCCTCATGCGCACCAGCTTCCGCGCCGACCGCTCCGGCGACGTACTCATGGCCCTCCGTTCGGGCTGGGTCTGGATGTGGGGCAGCAACAGCACCACCCACGGCCAGCCCGTCGAAAACGACCTCCACGTGCCCCTGCTCTTCTGGGGCGCCGCCGTGAAACGCGGCGTGTATGACGTCGACTCCTCACCCATCGATATCGCCGCCACCGTCGGCGCGATCCTCGGCGTGCGGGCGGGCGGCGACGACGCGCACGTCTTGCCGTGCGTGGAGTGAGGGCGTGCCTAAACGTTCATTGGTCCCCAGAGGGGGTCGCGTAAATGGCGCGATTTACGCGACCCCTGCCGGGGTCGGAATCATGACGGAAACGTCATTCGGGTGGTGCGCGCTTCGCCCCACCACCGGCTACCGTACGAGCCCCCTGCCGGGGGCTGCCCTTGACAAGGAATGCCGCCGGGAGCGCGGGCGTCCTCGGCCGCAGGGCCCACAGGCGTCTCGCCTGAGCGTTCAAACGCGTACCCGGATACACGTACAGGCGAGACGCCTGTGGGCCCTGCGGACGGGACGTCCGCGCTCCCGGCGGCAACAGCGGTCACCCAACGCGCCTGCATCCCAAGATTTCCCGTCAGCGGCTTCCCTTGACAAGGAATGGCCCCGGAGCGCGGGCGTCCCGGCGGTCCGACCCCGGCAGGGGTCGCGGAGATGGCGCGATCTACGCGACCCATGCCGGCGTCGGA
>JAXDJK010000273.1:0-3782 GCA_034665665.1 Acidobacteriota bacterium | reverse complement strand
CGCACAGGTCCCTCGCTACGCTCGGGATGACAAGCTTTGCGCGATACCACGGTTTTAACCGCCAACCGCCAACCGTCAACTGCTTACCGCCAACTGCTAAAGTTCCCCCGATGACGTTCCCCGGCGTTCCGAGCGCTCTCCGCGCGTTCCGGCTGCAGCATCTGTACACGCTCGACCGGCTGTTCCATGACCCGGCGGTGGCGAATGGGACGATCCAGCTGGATGGCGCCGAGGAGCTGGAGATCCTCGATGCGCGGGGGCGGCGTGTGGAGATGATCCAGGTGAAGGCGCATGCGGGGACGCCGCTTTTGCCGACGGACCTGGGGACAACGACTGGTGAGCCGTATTTCCGGCGGGCGTTCGAGCGCTTCCGCAGCGATCCGACGGCGATCCAGCGCGTGGTCACGTTCGGGCCGATCGATCTGACGCTGCGCGTGCTGAGCGGCGCGTCAGGGCATCCCACGGGCGAGAGCCGGATCTTCATCGAGCGCTTCGGTTTTTCGTGGAACCAGACCAACGAGTGGCGACCGCTCTTCCACATCGACATCCTCGATGAGGCGGGGCTGGAGGCCCGCGTGCTGTGCACGGTCGGGCAGTCCGTGCCGATGCCGGAAGCGGAGGAGGCCTTCCTCTATCTGAGCGCGTGGCTGGCGCGGACGATGGAGAAGCGGCGCCGCGTGACGGCCGTGGAAGCCAGGGAGCGGCTGCGGGCGATCGCCCGGTACGAGGCGGATACGCGTTCGCATGGCGCGGAGTGGTTTGCCACGTTGCGGCGGTTCGAAGACGCGGAAGGGGCTGAGAGCAGGGCCGATGCCTTCGGCAGCAGCAAGGTGCTGGTGATCCACGGCGGCGCTCCCTTAGCGCGCGAAGCCGCGGGGCGGGAGCAACTGCTCACCGGAACACCGTCGGCGTGGCGTTTCCTCGTGCATCCGCAGGAGGGCGGCGGGACAGCGGCGCTCGTCCAGAAGGTGCTGTTGCACGCGCGCGCTGTCGGCGTGCCACTGCTCCTGTGGTGGAACGTCACGCCGCGCGATACGTCGTGGGTGGCGCTCGTGGAAGAGCTGCGGCAACTCGCAGACGTGCAGCTGGTGGTGACGATCACGGAGCGCGAGTGGCTGCGCGCCCGCAACGCCGGCGGGACGGTGATGTTCGCGGATATCGCCCTCGGCGACGAAGCAACGGAAGGCGACGACGTCCTGACGCGGCTCCTGCGCGGCGAAGACGTCGAGCCGTCGTGGAGCGCCGCCGCCATCGCGCTGCTGCCGGAGCTGGACGATCGCGACCTCGCCCCGCTCCTGATGTTCGCCATTACCGACCGGCCGGCGGAAGATACGGCGGCGATCCTGGAGGCCATCAGCACCTACACCCCGCGTACGTGGACTGCCGCGGCGGCCGTGCTGCGCGCCCTGATGGTGCACGCGGGCTATCGCTACGCACGCGACCATCAGGAGCTGATCGCCGAGGCGCAGGGGCAGATCGCGGTGTGGGAAGCGGCGTGGGGCGTGCTTGATCCCGTGGACATCACCCGCGTGGTGCCGTCGCTGGCGAACGGGCTGCAGACCATCTTCGACGCCACGGACGAAATGCACGAATGGCACGAGGGCTTCGCCACGCGCAAGCCTTCCACCGAAGAAGTGTTTCGCGAAGCCTTCGCGTGGCTGCGCACGGTAACGCTGCCGCCACCGCCCACGACTGCTTCGGAATGGAGCGACGCCGCCGAGGTCGCGTTCTGGGCGGGGTTCTGGGACGTGGCGGATCCGAAGGCCTTCGCGCCACTCGAGGAACAGCTCCGCGATGGCGGCGGCGACCTGCCTTTGGCCACGCTCGCGGATGTGCTGTTCGCCTTCTGGTGCATCAAAGACCTCGACATCGAGGCGGCGCAGCTCAAAGCGCTGGCCCGCTTCCGCGAGGAGACGCGCAGCGTGGCCATCCAGAGCGACGGCACCACCGCAACCGTTCACTACCTCCCGCCGCAGGGCGACGACGGCACGCTCGATCTCGACCGCGAAGCGACGAGCCGCATGGACCTCCTGCGCCGCCTCCTCCCCGATCAGGAGTTCTACGCCGCGCAGGGTTACGGAAACATTTACGCCAGCGCGCCGCACATCTTCGCGGACGATCCGTCGAAGCGCGACGCCACGCCCGTCGACAAGTTCCCCGTGCCGTGGGTGCTGCGCATGCAGCTCTTCTTCATGCGCACAGGCCGTTACCAGCAGCGCCGCAATCCGTGGGAGCAGTACGCGGAGGACATGGTCGCGCTCCGCCGGCGCGTGGCCAACATCGCCAACCGCATCACCGCCGGCCTGCAGACGTACTTCCGCGGGGAGAAGCCGAAGAGCATCTTCGAGCTGGGCATCGAGCAGGAGGAGTGGCGCTCCCTCATCGAGGACCTCGGCACACTGCCGAAGCTGCCGAACAGTCAGATCGACGAGTGGGGCTTCGAGCTGACGCACCAGGGCGAGACGCGCACCTGCGGCTCGCGCAACGAGCACGGGCCGCTGCTCAGCGCCGTGCACGCGTACATGAGCGCGGTCCAGAAGTTCATCCGCGATTCGTGGCCGTTCTTCCTCACCCACCCCTGGATCGGCCGCGGGCCGAAGGAGGCGGTGGCCAAGGCGGAGGAGTTCCTGCGCGAGAACACGAAGCTGCACAGCGGCCTGGCCGTGCAGCACCTGGCCGCGGCGGTGAACGCGCTGGCGGATCTGCAGCGGGAGTTCCGGCTGCGCTTCGAGCGCCTGGTCGATGCCCAGGAGCTGGAGGAGCTGGAGAACGACGAGCGGCAGCGCTTCTGGGCCATGTGGACGCTGTGGCATCCGTTCGCCACCCGTCCGCGGCAGAAGTTCGGCGACGCGCGCAAGGAAGCGCCCGCCGCGGTCGAGGAACGGATCGCCAGCCGCCGCCGCAGTCTGCGCAAACGGATGCGGGAGCTGGAGACGTCGAAGGTGGAGATCTACGCGGAGCGGCCGCGCTGGAGCGAAGGGGCCGGGCTGTGGCTGACCTTTGACGTGGAGAAGCCGGAGGATGTGGTGCCGGGCTTCGCGTACGCGCTGTCGCACACGGTGGACGTGCTCCGTCCGCCGGCCGACCTGCACGCGTTCGACCGGCACGTGCTCGACCTGGTCTGGGGCTACGTGCATCTGGTGCCGCTCGTACGCGGGCAGTCGTTGACGCGCGCGAAGTGGACGTTCTCGATCGAGGACCTGCCGGTGTCGGGGGGGACGCTGCAGGGCGCCTGGAATCTGCTTCCTGTCAAGATGCACGACGAGCTGTGGGAAACGCTGGAGGTGCCGGAATGGCCCTCCACTGTTGCCGCCGACGCGAAGAAGCTGGAGGACGAAACACGCGCGGCGAAGATCACTCTCGACCTCCTGCTGCACATGCCGACCGCGCCAATCTCCGACGAGCGCGGACGAGCCATCCTGGCCGGTTACGCGACGGAGATGGTGGCTAAATCCGGCCGTCACCTGCACGCCGCGGCCATGGCCGCGGAGCGCGCCAAACTCGCACTCCTCCCCGAAGATCTAATCGATGCAACGCTAGCCCTGCGCACCGCCCTGGCCGCCCTCTACGACGCGCTGTCGGACCTGGCCCCAACCGCCTGGGAGCCGATCGCCGCCCTCCGCGACGCGATGATGGTCAAAGCCGTCACTCCCGCCGAGACGATCAGCGAAGCCTGGACCGCCGCGGAGCTGGCTGCGGTGGACTAGGACGACGGGAGGCCTCCGGCGGGCGGGCGGCTGCCCGCACAGCTTTGGTTGGCCCAGCCTCAGCCAACAGTGTCG
>JAXDJK010000272.1:0-7131 GCA_034665665.1 Acidobacteriota bacterium | reverse complement strand
GGATGACAAGCGGGCGGTGTCGCAACACCACGGCGGTGCCAACAAGAAACAGGATCAGCAGCCCCGGAAAGAGCTGCCGTTCCGCGCGCCGTAGCTCGGGGCCGGGCACCGGGCCGTACACACGATTATGCGTCCAGGCGATCAGCCAGTCGGTCCACGAAGCGGAGCCGAGGCGCGCCTCGGCGGTCGTGCGCCGCGCGCCGTACTCCTTCGCCACGAGCTGATAGGGGATGAGGAACGGCAGCAGCACGAGGCAGGCGATCAGCAGCGCGGCCACGAGCTGGAGCCAGAAGCGGCGCTCGCGCCGCGGCTCGGCCACGTGCAGGAAGATGATGGTCACGCCGAGGGCGAAGCCGCCGAAGAGCAGCCAATGAATGTTCGTCAGCCCGTTCATCAGGAACGCGCCGGCCAGGAGCGCGGCGTGCTTGCGGGACGGGGCGCGCCAGTAGACCAGCAGCGCCGCCAGCAGCAGCGGCAGCCAGCCGCTCCAGATGATTTGCAAGTGCGCGAGGTGCGAGAACTTGAACGACCCGAACGCGAAGAAGATCGCGCCCACGAGCGCTCCGGCGGTACTGCGCGTCACCAGCCGCGCCAGCACGAACGCACCGTACGCGGAGAAAGCGAAGCCGAGGAGCATGGCGATGTTGTAGACCGTCACGGCGGAGAAGCCGGCCAGGTGGAACGGCAGCACGATCAGGGCGATGCCGACCAGGTTCTCGCTGTACGCGAGCGGATAGAGGCCGGTGTGGTAGATCGGCGCGTCGTACATCGCCAGCGGCGCGTGGGTGAGGGCGTGACAGACCCAGTCGACGATCCAGACGTTGAGCAGCGGATCGCCGAGGTCCGCCACGGCCGTGTCGAGACGGATGGCCAGCGGCCAGGTCAGCGCGATGGAGAGCAGCAGGAACAGCACGAAGATGCCGGCCTCGCGTGCGACGCGCCTCACTCCGCCTCCTCCCATGTGAACGTGTGCTCCTCGAAGAGCGTGCGCTTGCCGCTCCCGTCGATCACCTCGATCTGCACGTCCGTCTCGGCCGGCACGCCGCGCGGGCGCTTCGGCAGCGTCAGCGTGAATCCGGGGAGGCCTTCGTAATACCAGGAGTACTGCTTCGTCAGCTCCGGCCGCTGCGCGCGTTGCGCCTCGTAGCGATAGCTGCCCTGATGGAGCAGCACGGAGACGGTTTTGATCCCGAAGGGCGACATGGCCCAGCCGGAGATCTGCAGCGGCCCGGTGACGCGCTGGTACATGGCCGGCTGTTCGAGCTGGCCGAACGTGGAGCCGGCGTAGACCGGCTCGTGCGCGAGGAAGCGCTGCAAGGTCTGGCTCGGGAGGTGGCCCGCACCGTTCGGAACGTCGGGCGCGCGCAGCCGCTGCCATTGCGGGAAGTTGCGCGTCACGGCAAAGGCGTAGTCGCCTTCCATCTCGTGATCGAAGCGTGCGAGATATTGCAGGCGCCCGGTCGCCAGGCCTGCCTTGACGACCTCGACCAGCTTCACCGGATCGGACTCGTACCACCAGTGCCGGTGGATGACCAGGATGCGGCAGCCGTTGCGCTCCGCGAGGTCGAGCACGTCGCCGTAGCGCTTCTCCTCCCAGGCGATGCGCATGGCCCGGTAGACGGGCGGCTCGAAACCGGAACTGCCGTTCATGAGCGGCACGCGGTGCAGCGTCGAACCGAGGAGGTAACGGAAGGCCAGCCAGTTATCGACCGGCCACTCCAGCACCGGCCCGACCCGCTCCTTCGCGATCCAACGGTACACGGGCGCCGGTTCGGCGAGGGCCTGGTCCCAGCGGATGACGGGGAGCAGGTCGATGACGGCCAGCACAGCCAGCACCACGCCGGCGGCCAGGCGTTTCCGGCCCGTGCGATTCACCACCAGCGCCGTCGCGCCGAGCGCCACCCACACCGCCAGGCCGGCGTACGTGATGACCGCCCAGCGCCCGGGCGAGCGCATGCTCTGGTAGGCCTCGATGCGCTGGAAGAAGAACGAGAAGAAGAAGGTGCGCAGCCCGAACGAGCCGAGGACGCCGAAGGCGATCCAGAGCGCCGCCACCCAGGCACCAATGGGGAAGCGGGACGCCGCCAGTACGTCCCGCAACGTTTTGCCCTCGGCGCCGCCGAGCGCCAGCGGCATCCGCAGCGAGAGCCGCACGAGGATCAGGATCAGCAGGGCCATCATCGGCACGTCGGAACCGCGCACCGCGGCCAGGATCCGTCCGAAGAGGTGGATGGAGAATCGCGGCTCCGCCATCGTGCCGAGGATCGACGCCAGGAAGAGGATCACGATCGACACGTCCAGCGTCCGGAGGAGCCATCCGCGCACCTCGCGCGTGGGGCGCGCGGGGATGCTCTCCCGCTCACGGCGGTAGAGCACGATCGCGGCAGCGAGCATCGTCAGTGCAAAGAGGCCGGGAAAGAGCTCGTGCTCGTGGCGATGCTTGTCCGGTGGGATGACGTCACCGTACCAGCGGCTGCGCGTGGTGGCACGCATCCAGTCGCCCCAATCGCCGGAGCCGGCCAGCACTTCTTCGGCGGGCCGTTTCATCTGATACGCCTTCGACACCACGCGATACGGCTGCAGGAAAGGGAAGAGGATCAGACCGGAGACCAGCAGCGCGGCCGCGATCCGCAGCCACGCCTTGAGCTCTCGCTTCTCTCCGGCAAAGTACAGGAACACCAGCGAGAGCCCCACTGCCGCGGTGGCGAACAGCAGGAAGTAGATGTTTGTCAGGCCGTTCATCACGAAGGCCGCGCCGAACAGCGCCGCCCGTTTCCAGTCGGGCCGTCGCCACCAGGCGATCAGTGCGGCCAGGATGAAGGCGATCCAGACGCTGCCGACGACGATCTGCAGGTGCGCCAGGTGATCGAACTTGAAGCTGACGAAGGCGAAGAAGATCCCCGCCGCGAACGCCGGGAAAAAGCAGTTCGTGAACATCCGCGCCAGCACGAACGCCGCGTACCCGGACAGCGCGAAGCCGAGCAGCATGGCGATGTTGTACAGCGTGATCGGCGAGACGCCCGCCAGGTGAAAGGGGAGGGTGAGCAGGGCGATGCCGACCAGGTGCTCGCTGTACGCGAGCGGGTGCAGCGAGGGCACGAACATCGGCGGGTCGAAGAGGCCGAGCGGATCGTGCGTCAGCGCGTGCGAGGTCCAGTCGAGGATCCAGGTGTTGAGCAGCGGATCGCCGAGGTCCGAAACCGACGTGCCGAGCGTCCGCGCCAGCGGCCACGTCAACGCCACGGACAACAGCACATAGGCCGTGAAGATGAGCACTTCGCGGACCGTCGAACGGAGGCGCGGAGACATGCGCGCGAGAGGGTACCTCACTCGGCCGCGGCAGGCGGCGCCATGCCGAGGAGCGCGCTGACGAAACGGGCGATCTTCGTCTGCGAAAGCTCGCCGAAATCGCCCTGCGCCACGCCCTGTCCACGGGCGAAGAGGATCGTGTGCAGCTCGCGATGCGTATTCCAGCCGCCGTGCTGCCCCGGATGGTCCGCGGGTCCCAGCGCCGGCGCCTCGCTCGATGCACCGGCCGCAACGCTCGGCAGCGTGTAGACCGTGAGATCCCCGCTGTTGCGATGCGATGCGGCAGTCTTCCGCTCCACGCGGTCGATCTGCGGAATGCGCGCGAAGAGGGCCGCCACCGCGTCCGTGTCGTCCGGCTCGCCGAACCGGTACACCTGCGCGACGCTCCCGGACGTATACGCGCGCCAGCGCGGCGCCAGTCCGTTCTCCGCCAGGACGCGATTGATGCGCAGCTCCGACTCCACCCGGCCGAGGCCGTGGTCGCCCGTGACGATCAGCGCATCGCGCGAGTAATCGAGCAACGCGGCCACCTGATTCAGCGTGCGGTCGGCCGTTTCGAAGGCGCGGCGCACCACCCGCGGCTCCGTGCCGAGGAACTGATGCTGCGCCTCGTCGATCCCCGGCTGGTACAGGAGGAAGAGATCGGCCGGCATGCTCTGCAGCGCAAGCGCGTGCACGCGCGCCAGAAAGTACGCCAGCCGATCGGACTGCTGCATGAACGAGTCGGCGTTGGCGTCGTTGTCCGGTGCCCCGGGCCAGAAGCCGATTCCGTCGTTGAGGATGGTCTTGAACGATGCCGGCCAGGCCTCGTTCCGGGAGATCTCGCCGAAGTACACGGTCACGTGCTCGAGCGCCGCGTCGGCCTTCACGATCTTCGACCAGGAGCCGTAGAGATCATCGCCCGAGCGGCGGGCCATGGCGAACCAGCCGTTGTCGTCGACCGTCAGCTCCTCGCCGTCGGCTTCGACGTAGATCGCGTCGTAGTTGGTAGTGCGGTCGTTGGATGTGTCGTACGCGACGAGGTCGAGGTCCGCGCGAACCAGCGGCAGGGGCTCGCCGGGAACGCGCCATTCGATGCGCGCGCGCATGACCGGGCTGAAGGAGCTGCGCCGCTGCGGGCGCTCCGTCCACGTCGGCGGCACCCATTCGCGCTTGAACTGCGCGCGCGTCAGTTCCAGCGTCTGCGCCTTCACCGCCGGGTCGGCCCAGGCCAGCCCGAAATCGCACGTGCGCCGCGCCGTGCGGCCGTCCATGGTGGGGAATGGGATGCAGCCGGTGCGCTTGCCCTGCCGCTTCGCCGCATCGACCAGTGTCTCGACGTCGGACTCGATGTCCATGCCCATGGTGGCCCGCTCCAGCGGCGTGCCGGGCAAATGAAAGCGGTTCGAGACGATGCCGTGCCGCTCCGGCGTGGCACCGGTGAGGATGGATGTGTGCGTCACGGCCGTGGTGGTCGGATTGACCGGAATGATCCGCGCCCGCGTCGCGCCGATGGCCAGCCAGTCGAACGTCGGCAGGTTCGTCTGCGCCGCCAGCTGATCCGCGCCGAGGCCGTCGTAGGAGATCAACACCACGCGCTGGGCGCGAGCGATAGGAGCGAAGCCGATCGGCTTCTGCGGCGCAGCCGCCTGTTGCGGCACCACCACGGGCGTCGTGGCGACGGGTGCGCAGGCGGCGAGGGTGAACGCGAGGAGAAGGGGAGCGAGGGGTCGGGTCATGATTCGAGGGAAATGTTGAATGGTGAATGTGAAATGGTGAATGTTGAATTGAGGACGAACGGCGGGCGGCGGGTCATTCAACATTCACAATTCAACATTCCTCATTCAACATTTCGCTTTTCTACTTCTGAAGGCTCGCCACAACCTTGTCCCGGTACTCCTTCGCCTTGGCCACCGTCTCGGCCTCATTCACCGTCAGCACTTTGCCGTGGCGCAGGAGGATCTTGCCGTCGACGATGGTGGTCACGACCGAGCTCCCCGAGGCGGCGTAGACGATGGCCGATTCGACGGAGTAGACCGGCTGCGATTTGGCCTGCTGCAGGTCGATGATCACCACGTCGGCGCGCTTGCCGGCTTCGAGCGTGCCGATCTTGTCGGCCAGGCCGAGCACGCGGGCGCCGCCGATCGTGGCCATCATCAGCACGTCGCGTGCGGAGATCGCTTTCGGATCGAGCTTGCCGACCTTCTGCAGACGGGCCGCGCTGGCCATCTCCTCGAGCATGTCCAGGTTGTTGTTCGAGCCGGCCGGGCCGTCCGTGCCGAGGCCCACTTCCATGTTCGCGCGCAGCATGTCCACCACCGGCGCGATGCCCGAGGCCAGCATCATGTTGCTCTCCGGGCAGTGCACCACGCCGGTCTTCTTCGCCGCGAAGGTACGCAACTCCTCCGGCGTGAGCCACACCCCGTGCGCAGCCACGACGTCATCGCCGAGGAAGCCGATCGAATCGAGGTACGCGCCGGGTGTCATCCCGTTCTGCTTCTCCGCTACCTGCGCCAGCTCGGCCTTGGTCTCGGAGACATGGATGAGAATCGGCGCACCGAGCTCGGTAGCCATGGCCCGCACCTGCTGGAGGTGTTCTTTCGATACCGTGAACGGCGCGTGCGGCGCGAAGGCGGGCGTGATCAGGGCATCGCCCTTCCACTTGGCCACGTACTCGCGCATGTAGGCCATGGCCGCTTCCCAGGTCTTGTTGTCGGGCGCGGGAAAGTCGAGCACCGTCTCACCGAGGACGCCGCGCAGCCCGGCCGCCTTCGTCTCCCGGGCGATGTCGGACTCGAAGTAGTACATGTCGGCGAACGTGGTCGTGCCGGAGCGGATCATCTCCACCGCCGCGAGCCTTGTGCCCCACTTCACGAAACCCCGGTCGACGTTCTTGGCCTCGGCCGGAAAGATGAAGTTGTTCAGCCAGTCCATCAGCTCGCGGTCGTCCGCGATCCCGCGGAAGAGCGTCATCGGCACGTGCGTGTGCGCGTTCACGAACCCCGGCAGCACCGCCATTCCCCCCGCACGGATGACCGTCTTCCCGCTGTACTGCCGGTCGATCTCGGCCGACGGCCCGACCGCCACGATCACGCCCTTGTCGATCGCAACCGACGCGCGCTCCAGGTTCGGCCCGGCCATCGAGACGACCGTCCCCCCCGTGATGAGGATGTCGACGGTGCGGGCCTGAACGGCCACGGCAGAGCAGGCGAATGCAAAGAGGAGCAGAGCGCGGCGGATCATCGAACGGAACGTTAGCACAGGCGTATCATGCGGCGGTTTATCTCGATGACCGATCGCCGCCGCCATAGTCCCGAACATGCCCGCATCCTGGCTGCGCTCGTCGCGCAGATCATGGCGGCCACGCCGCCCGGCCATTCGCGCGATTGGTGGCTGCTGTTCGAGCCGCGGCTCTGCCTCGGCGGCGAGGTGGTGGTGCCGGACGTGGCGGGCTGGCGCAGCTCGCACCGGCGGGAAATCGAGCATCAGACCGAGATCACCGTTGCGCCGGAATGGGTGTGCGACCTGGTGCCGCCAGTTGACGACGAGGCCGACCCGCGCACGCCGTCGTGGTACGCGCGCCACGGGATCAGCGTGGCCTGGCGGATCGATCCGGTCGACCGGACGGTGGAAGTGCTGGAGCGCCGCGGGTCGGGCTGGTGGTGCACCTCGCACACGGAGAGCCTGCGCGCGGAGCCGTTCCAGGCCATCGAGCTGGATCTGCGCGCGGCCTGGAAGGCATAGGCGTCCTAAAGCGTGCCGGACTACGCGTAGCGTTTGGAGTGCGGCGCTTTCCCGCCGCTTTCGTATAGCCATGAGCAGCGCCTGTGGCTGTACAAGAGC
>JAXDJK010000271.1:0-4306 GCA_034665665.1 Acidobacteriota bacterium | reverse complement strand
GCTCTTGTACAGCCACGAGCCGCGCGCGTGGGACTCGCGCGGCCGTCCGTTGTGCTTTTGAGGGCATTGGCGTCCTTTGGCGAGGACATCGCGGACTCGACTGTGTGCATCTAAGTGCTTGATGAATAACAGATTGGCTGATGGCAGTGCCCTCGCTAATGCAGTTATTCACAATGACAAAAGAGCTCACCGGTCCCGACGATTCGGTCGTCCTGATCCTCGACAGAGTGCGCGAGCGCGCCACCATCTCGGCGCGCGCGTTCGCAAGTCCGAACGGTCTGGTGATGACTGGTGGCGACGCCGTCGTCGGGTCGCTGGTGGGCCGCCGGATGGCGCTCTCGTCGATGGTCACGGAGGCGCAGATCGCAGGGCGCTTCTCGTTCGACGGCCTCGACGCGGTGGCCGAGGTTCGGCGCACGGCTCCATCGTGCCGGATCGTGGTGACGGGCGACGATTTGCCGGAGAGTGTGGCCGAGGAGGCCATCCGGCGTGGGGCGTCTGACGTCGTGCTCCGGCCGTTTCACAGCGCCGAGTTTCGCAACCGGCTCGGCCTCGGCAGCACCAGTGGCGGGGGGATGATTCTTCACATCCCGACCATCGAGGAGTTCACGGCCAGCGAGTCGCTGTCGCCGGCGTTTCAGCCGATCGTCGACCTCGCCAATCGCGACCGCGGGGTCGGCTACGAGTCGCTGGCCCGTTTTCGCGAAACGACGCTGCCGTTCTGCGATCCATCGTTCATGTTCGAATACGCACGGCTCTGCGATCGCACCGCAGAGCTGGACCTGGCTTGTCTGCGGCGTACCTTGCGCGCGGCGCGCGCGCTCCCGGACCAGGGGAAGATCTTCATCAATATTCACCCGCGCGTGCTCGCGAACGGCGACCTGTTTCTGCGCACGCTCGTCGATGAGGCGGCCACGAACCAGATCGCCCTGGACCGGCTCGTGCTGGAGATCACCGAGCAGGAGAAACTCACGCCGACCGAATCGACGTTGCCGGCCGTCGAGGTGCTGCGAACCGCTGGCGTGCAGTTCGCGCTGGATGATGTGGGCACTTCGTATTCGCACCTCGACCTGATCTCCCGGATCCGTCCCACGTACCTGAAGATCGGTCACGAGTTCGGCACCGGCTTCGAGAAGGACCCGGCCCGGAAGAAGATCATCCGCAACATCCAGTTGCTGGCTCGCGACTTCGAGTGCGAGGTGATTCTGGAGGGAGTCGAGACCGCCGAGACCTCGCGCGCCGCCGCCGACATCGGCGCCCGCTATGCGCAAGGCTTCTTCTACGCGCGCCCGGCCGATGCGAGTGCCCTCGTGCAGTACGCGACCGCGTGATGCTCGCGTCGGTGCGACAAACACGTGAAAGGTCTACGCGAAGCGTTTGGACTGCGGCAGCTTTCTGCCGCTCTTGTATATCCATGAGCAGCGCACGTGGCACCACGCAGCATTCATGCGGGTGCGAGCGGCAGTGCCTGTGGCTGTACAAAAGCGGCAGAAAGCTGCCGCAGTCCAAACGCTTCGCGTAGACCTTTCGCGCTCATCGGTGGCCGAGTACCGCCTCGTTTACCGCGATCCAAACCAGCCTGCCAGGTACGAGCGGGCGGGAGAGACGGGTTGGGGTCAGCGCGCTGGAACAACGTTCTCCCGAGCGCGTGCGGACGAGACGTCCGCGGGCCCTGCCGGCGGGACGCCTGCGCTCCCGACGCTCCGCGTCCATCGCCCACTCGTACTTGGCAGGCTGGTTCGGACTGACGGCGACCTCAGGCGCCGCTTTGTCGCGGCGCAGACAGCGGTGCAACAGCGCGGGCGTGTGGGCGTACGCTGTCCGTCATGCTGACTCCCGCTCATACGTACGTCGCGCTGCTCATCGTGCAGGCCTGTCATCTTCTCCACCACCGGGTGGCGAAGCGCCACATCAGTTTCGCCGAGGTCGCGAGCGCGTTGGTGCTGTGCGTTCCGCCGTTCCTCGTCACGTTGCCGAACCTTCTCTTCGTGAGCATGCATCTTTTTCTCATCGCCGTTCAGGTCGTCGGCAGCATTTGGATACGGAAGCTGTCGCCGGCGTGGGTCTGATGCGGCGCTGCGCGACGGTATAGTGATTACACCGTCTGCCCGCCATCGACGATGAAGGCAGTCCCGACGACGAAGCTGGCGGCCTCGGAACACAGCCACACCACCGCGGCCGCGATCTCCTCCGGCGTTCCCATTCTTCCGACCGGTTCCTGCGCGATCACCGCTTCGCGTCCCTCGGCGGTCCCGCCGCTGAAGCGATCCATCATCGGCGTGTCGATGATCCCGGGGCAGACCGCGTTGATGCGGATGTTCGCATGCGCGTAATCGAGCGCCGCCGCCTTGGTCAGGCCGACCGCGCCGTGCTTCGCCGCGACATACGCCGCACCTCCCTTGAACCCTCTGACCCCGGCCCCGGACGAGGTGTTGACGATCGCGCCGCCCCCTTGCTCGAGGATCAACGGGATCTCGTGCTTCATGCAGAGAAAGACACCGCGCAGATCGATGTCCATGATCCGGTCCCACTCTTCTTCGGTGACGTCGGCCGCCGGCTGGATCTTGTATTCGATCCCGGCATTGTTGAGGGCGAAGTCGAGCCTGCCGAACCTCTCGATGGTCGCGGCCAGCGCCTGCCGTACGTCCTCGCTCCGCGAGACGTCGCATCGGACGGCGAGTGCATCGCCCCCGATCTCCCGGATCATGCGCGCTGTTTCTTCATTGCCCGCGTCTGAAATGTCGCCCACAACGACGCTCGCGCCCTCGCGCGCAAAGGCGAGAGCTGCAGCGCGGCCGATCCCGTTCGCTGCACCCGTCACGAATGCGACCTTTCCTGCGAACTGATTCATAGCAACTTCTCCGGCGTGATCGGCAGGGTGCGGATGCGCTTTCCGGTGGCGTGGAAGACGGCGTTTGCGATGGCCGCCGGAATGCCGACCATCCCGAGCTCGCCCATGCCTTTGACGCCGAGGGGGTTGACGATGCGGTCGTCCTCCTCGACGAACATCGTCTCGATCGAATGCACGTCCGCGTTGACGGGCACGTGGTAGTGCTGCAGATCGGGGTTGATGATCCTCCCGAAGCGATGGTCGATCTCCGTCGCCTCCTGCAGGGCCATGCCGATGCCCCAGACCACGCCTCCGATCTCCTGGCTGTGCGAGGCCTTCGGATTCATGATCTTTCCGCAGGCGGTGACCTCGACCGCGCGCGTGACGCGCACCTGCCCGATGTCGGGGTCCACCTTCACCTCGACGAACTGCGCGCCGTGGGCCAGCGTCGCGTAGTTCTTCCGCTCCTCCGACGGTCGCGCCTCGAAGGTCTCGGTGATCTCATCGGCCCCGTTCCGCCGCATCAGCTCGGAGATGCTGACGAAGCGCGACGGCTCGTTCCTGATCTGCAGCCGCCCGTCGAGCATCTCCACGTCGGCGGCCGCGGCCTGCTGCAGCGGCGAGCCCGCGTCGCGGTTCGCCAGCGCGAGCAGCCGTTCGGTGATCGCCAGCGCGGCACCATGGACGGCTGAGCCAACGCTGGCCGTCGTCCACGACCCGCCCTGCGACGGGGCGCGGGGGAAGCGCGTGTCGCCGAGCTCGAACTGGACGTGTTCCGGCTTCAATCCCAGATACTCGGCAGCGATGAGCGTGATGACGGTGTAGGTTCCGGGTCCGATGTCGGCGGTGGCGCTGGCCACGTGCGCGGTCCCGTTGAGGCGATACGTAATCTTCGCGGTGGCCGGCATCTGGTTCGCGCCCCATACGCCGGTGGCCGTTCCCCAGCCGACGAGGAGCCGTCCATCGCGCATCGAGCGCGGCTCGAACTTGCGATTCTTCCAGCCGAACTTCTCCGCGCCGAGGCGATAGCACTCCCGCAGCGCCTTGCTGGAGAACGGCTTTCCGCTCACCGGATCGACCTCGGCGTAGTTGATGAGCCGCAGCTCGAGCGGATCGATCTTCAGTGCGTACGCCAGCTCATCCATCGCGGATTCCAGCGCGAACATGCCGCTCACGGCGCCCGGCGCGCGCATCCACGTCGGCGTATTCAAATCGGTATTCGTGATTTTGAGCGGGGCGTAAATGTTCGGGCAGGCATACACCTGCCGCGTGAACTGCGTGGTGCTGTCGGAGAACTCTTCGAACGTCGAGGTGTTGTGCACGACCTCGTGAATCATCGACGCGAGCTTGCCCGACTGGTCGGCTCCGAGTGCGACGCGCTGAATCGTGTAGGGGCGATAGCCGTGCCCGGTGAACGTCTGCCGCCGCGTGTACACGACCTTCACCGGCCGCTTCAGCTCCCGCGCGGCCATGGCC
>JAXDJK010000270.1:0-3227 GCA_034665665.1 Acidobacteriota bacterium | reverse complement strand
AGCGCACGCGCGATTCGTCCGTGAACGAGAGCGCCGCGTATTCGAAGGCGATCTCGTTGTCGCCGCCCAGCTCCACCGCGCGCAGCCGCACGATGGGCGGCGTGTCGCTCATCTCGCGGCGATCGGGATCGAAAACGGAGAGGCCGCTCGGCGTGGCGAAGTAGATCAGCCCTTCCGCCGACGTAGCCAGCGGGCCGTACGCCCATGCTTCGTCGTCCGCCAGTCCGTCCGCCTTTTCGACATGCGCGCGGACCTGTCGCGTCCTCACATCGACCTCGGTGAGGCCGGTGTTCGCGCTGACCCAGAGCGTGCGGTCGTTGCGCGACGGGGTCATGCCGGTGACGGAGCTCCCGACCAGCTGCATGCCGAGGAGCCGCGGCGGATCCGCGTTCAGCGCGGCCAGGCCGTTGCCCGTCGCTACCCAGAGAATGCCGGCATGCCAGAGCAGCGAGCGAACGTTGGTGGCCGGGCTCCAGACCGACGCGAATACGCGCTGGGTGACGATGCCGTTCGCGTCGGATGGGATGGCGGTGAGCGGCAGCGAGCTGCGATAGACGCCGCTGTCCGAGGTGCCGATCCAGAGCTTGCCGTCGTCGGTCATGGCCACGCTGGTCCCGCCGGCCGGCGGCAGCCCCGCCGCGCCGCGGAAGACGCGCCAGCGATCGTTCTCGAGACACGAGACGCCCCAGCTGCCGGCGAAGCACATGGCCTCGCCGAAGCGCCGCGCGGCGTACGTGGCGTCCATCGGATAGGCGGTCATGACCGCGCGCGTGCCGGCGAAGGTGATGTCGTTGCGCGTGGAGCCGCGCAGCGGCGGCGGCTCGTGGCCCGGCAGCGAGAGGCAGTTCACGCCGCTGGCGGTGGCGATCCACAGACGGCCGTTGCCGTCGTCGCCGAGGGCGTACACCTGGTTGGAGAGCAGGCCGTCGCTCACGCGCAGCGTGCTGGTGGTGCCGTCGGTGCCGATGCCGGCCACGCCGCCGCCGGTGCCGACCCACAGAAAACGGCTCCACGGTTCGCTGGCCACACCCGGCGGCAGCACGGCGAACGTGCCGCGATCGGGCAGCGCGGGCGAGGAGTGCTCGGTATACGCGGCGAAGGCGCGGTAGCCCCTGCGCAGCCGCGACACGCCGGCGTTCTGGCCGAACCAGATCGTGCTTTCGCGGTCCTCCAGCAACGTCCAGAGCGTGTCGTGCAGCAGTCCCTGTGCGTGGGTGACGAGCAGGCGCGCCGAGTGGTCGTAGACGTTGAGGCGCAGCACGCCGTTGCCGAGGCTGGCTGCCCACAGCTCGCCGCGGGTGGTGGCCAGGAGCGCCACGATGCGCTCGTGCAGGTCGTGGTTGACGATGTGCGGCGCGCCCGCGTCGAGACGCCAGACCGCGCCGTCGGTCAGGCCGCCCCACAGCTGGCCCGTGGCCGTCTCCGCGAAGGCGCCGGTGGCCGGCTCGGTCTTGGCCAGCACGCCTCGCACGTTGCCGCGGCTGTCGAGTTGCACGATGGTTCCGCCGATCAGGCCCACCAACACGGTGCCGTCGCGGCGGACGAACATGGCCAGCGCGGCCGCCGGCGTTTCGTAGCGCGCCAGGTCGATGGTGCTCTGCTCGAGCCGGTCGCCCACGAATCGATAGCGGATGATGCCGTTCTGCGTGCCGGCCCAGACCGAGCCGTCAGGTGAAGCCACCAGGCAGTTGCGGCGGATGCGCGCGTGCACAAGCGCGACGTTCCCGGCCTTCGCGATGAAGCGCAGGCGCTCGCCCGGTCCGTACTGGTCTAGCGTTTTCTCCGACACGACCAGGCCGGCCTCGGAGCCGACCCAGAGACGGTGCGAGGCGTCTTCCACGATCTCGCGGACCGTCAGGTCGGCCAGGCCGTCCGGCACGCCGTACGTTTCCATCGAGTGGCCGTCGTAGCGGGAGATGCCGGTGGAGTAGAAGCCGAGCCAGATCGAGCCCTGATGGTCCTGGATGATCTTCTGCACGCTGGCCGACGGCAGCGGCGCGGCCGCGGCATCAGGCGTGAGGTGCGTGAACGGCAGCTCCTGCGCCCCCGCGGGTAGACACACCACGAGCATCAGGATGCAAAAGACCGGCGACCGCGACCACACGAGGCTAAGTGTACCTTCCCGCGCGAACCCGGCGCCCGGTTCTCCGTACAATCCACCCGTGGCGCGCATTCGCGATTGGATGGACCTTGCCCGGGCGACGATGAAGTCGCTCCGCGGGAGCGATGTCACGAACCTCTACGTCCTGGAATGGCCTGAGACGAAGAAGATGCTCATCGCCGACCACCGGTCGTCGATCGACCAGGAGCCGCGGCGCGTCAAACGCTGGATCCGGACGCAGAGCGCGATGCTCTTCGGCCTGGCCAAGCGCCTCGCCCCGCACCGGCGCATCCTCTTTCTGCTCTCGTTTCTGGCGTTCTTCTTCTGCCTCTTCTCGCTGTTCCGCTACATGCGGCACCCGCCGGCAACCATGTTCGTCGAGCTGGGCGCGACGTTCCTCATGATGACGGTGCTGCTGGCGATGGAGCTGATCGACAAGATCAAGTTCCGCGATGAGCTGACGCTCGCCCGCGATCTGCAGGCCACGCTGATCCCGCACCAGATGCCGTCGCACGAGACGTGGGAAGTGGCGGCGTACAACCGGATCGCGAACACGGTCGGCGGCGATATCTACGATTTCAACGTGCTGCCCGACGGGCGGATGGCGGTGCTGTTCGGCGACGCCTCGGGCCACGGGATGGCCGCGGGGCTGGTAATGGCGGTGGCGCACGCCACGTACCGCACGCAGCTCGATGCCGATCCCTCTCCGGCGGCGGTGATCGGCTCGCTCAACCGCATCCTCTGCCGCACCGGCGGCTCGCGCTCGTTCTTCTCGTGCTGCTACTTTCTGCTCTCGTCCGATGGCTCGTTCGAGGCCACCATCGCCGGCCATCCGGCGGTGCTGAAGCTCGACACGTCCGGCAAGGTCGTCGACCGGATCGGCCGCGGCGCCTACCCCCTCGGCGTGAAGGCGAGCCTGACCTGGGAGATTGTGGCCGGCACGCTGGAGCGTCACGAGCGGCTCCTCCTCCACTCCGACGGCCTGACGGAATCGCGGAACGCGAATGACCGCGAGTTCGGCGATCTCTACGTCGAGACCATCGCCGGCTGGCACCCCGATCACGGTGCCCAGTCGCTCGTCGAAACGATCATCGGCGAGTGGAGTCTCTTCGTCGGCACGATGCCG
>JAXDJK010000269.1:0-2504 GCA_034665665.1 Acidobacteriota bacterium | reverse complement strand
GCTCTTGTATAGCCATGAGCAGCGCTTGTGGCTGTACGAAAGCGGCGGGAAAGCGCCGCACTCCAAACGCTTCGCGTAGTCCGGCGCGCTCAGTGCGACAAAGCGCGCGCTTCGGCGAGCGCGGCGTTTGCGGTGAAGGGGTCGTGCAGGGCGTCGAGCGTTTTGGCGGCGCCGGGGTCGATCGTTACGGCTCGCAACGCGAGCACGTGCGCGTCGCCGGGGGCGTCGTGCGCGGCACGGTCGAGCAGCGCGCGGAAATGGGGGGCGCGGAGACGGAGAGCGCCGCGGGCGCGGTAGTAGGCCACCGAGGAGACGGCGCGGTTCTCGCGGAGGGGGTGGTAATCGTCGATGAGCCGGAGGATGGCGTCGGCTTCGCGCCAGGCGCCGGTCCGTTGCAGCGCGATGGCGACGTCGAAGAGGCGCTCCGGTGCGGCCGTCCTCTCGGCAGTGGCGATTGCTTCGGCGCGCAGCGCGGCCGGTGCGACCAGCGGACGTCCGCCCGTGTCGAGGATGGACGCGGCGGCGGCGAGCTGGATGGCGCGGTCGCGGTCACCGCGCGTCTGCGCCGCGCGGGCGGCGGCCTCGAGACGGTTGCTGGTGAGCGTGGCCCACCAGTTGTACGCATCCTCGCGCATCGGCGCCCCCTCGATGCCGAGGAGCGGCGTGGCGATCACGATCGCGGCGAAGGCGTAGAGCACCCGCTCGTTGCGCGCGCGGGCCATCGTCACCAGCTGCGTCACCGCGATGCCGCCGAGGACCGCCAGCGACGGCACCAGCGCATTGCGTTGGCGCGCGCTGACGTTCACCAGCAGCAGCGCCACGATCGAAGCGGCGGCGAAGAGCGCCACCGGCAGGAGTTCGCGCCGGTCGGTGCGGAGCACGAGCGCGGCGACTGCCAGGATGAACGCCAGGCCGTACGGAAGCGCCGGCCAGCGCGCCAGCTCGTCCGCCTTTCGCTTCATGGTCATGAGGTCGTAGACATCGTAGTGATGGACGATGAACACGGCCTTCCACGCGAAGAGGCGCAGTGCGGCGCCGGGGTAGGTGCGCAGGAAGGCAAAGGCTTTGCCGCTCCAGTAACGGTTGGAGACCCGCGGATCGACCGGCTGGCCGGTGGCGCGCGCGGCCACGATGCGATAGGCCACGTGCAGGTAGTCGGGCTCGGGGCTGCGGGCGTTCATCTCCGCGACGATCCGCGGCATCACCCCTGCCGCACCGGTCGAGAGCGGGTTGTGCGCTTCGTAGAAGACCGTGCCCGGCGACATGATGATCGGTTGTCCGGCCAGGCGGTAATTGACCGCCACGATGACGATCACCGGCAGGAGCGCCGCGCCGACGAAAGCGGCGGCATCGCGGCGCGAAATCCAGAACAGCCACGCCGCGAGGAAGAGCAGCGTGACGGCCGCGGCGGGGCGGGTGACGATGGTCAGGCCTAAGAACAATCCGGCCAGCGTGTACCGACGCCACGTCAAGGCCGCGATCGCGCACGAGACGAAGAGCAGGATCAGCGTCTCCGGCTCCAGCTCGGTGGCATTCACGAGCACGGCCCGGCTGCCGAGGAGCAGCACCGCCGTAGCGATCGCGGCG
Organism: Acidobacteriota bacterium; assembly: GCA_034665665.1. Taxonomy (GTDB): domain Bacteria; phylum Acidobacteriota; class Thermoanaerobaculia; order Gp7-AA8; family Gp7-AA8; genus DASWOB01. The sequence goes on along the minus strand of JAXDJK010000269.1, from coordinate 917 downwards.
ATCCAACCGCCGAAGCGTTTCGCGGCGGCCGCACATGCCAGCGCGGCCAGACTGGTCATGACGATCTGCAGCGTGCGGATGGCGTGGAACTCCAGGCCGCAGGCGCGCAGGAGGACCGTCAACCATAGATAGGCGGGACTGACGTCGCCGATGCGGGACCGCGGCGGGTGGCCGGCCAGGATCTGGTCGGCGAACAGGACGTATTTGGCGAACCAGCCTTGATCCGCGAGGTGGTCGACGAGTAGGAGGCGGGCCCAGGTGGCGAGGGCCAGGCCCAGGATGAAGATCAGCCAGGCCCGGCGGTTCGCGCGCACGCGCTCATGATAGGGCCTGCGCTCAGGAGAGTCCCTGCGGTTGCGCGGCGATGCAGGAGCGGACGCGCTCCACCAGCTCGCCGATGTCGAACGGCTTCGGCAGCACGTGATACGGCGAGCCCGTCATTCGCTCGCGGATGACCGCGGGCGAAGCGGCGCTGGTGACGATCACGCGGCGCAGCCGCTCGGGGTCGTTCTTCGCCATGGTCTCGAGAAAGGTGAAGCCGTCCAGGTTCGGCATCATCAGGTCGAGGATGATGGCCTCGTAGTCGGCCAGGCCGAGCTTGAGCACGGCCTCCAGGCCATCCGAGGCCACTTCGACGTCGAATCCGTGACGCTCGAGCACCATCTTCACCAGCCGTCGAATCGCCGGATCATCTTCCACGACCAACACAGCCGCGTGCCTGAGCTCGTCCATGGTTTCCCTCGTACCCGCCGCGAGGCATCAGCAAATTCTGATCCCACCTTCGGGCAGAGCTTTCGCCGGGCAGAGCTTTCGCAATAGAGGAGGACATGAACAATCAAGTCACTGTCTACGGCGCCGACTGGTGCGGCGATACCGTCCGAGCCAAACGTCATCTGAAAAACCGCGGGGTCGAGTTC
>JAXDJK010000268.1:0-4806 GCA_034665665.1 Acidobacteriota bacterium | reverse complement strand
CGGTTCTCCGCTTCCTTGTTCCCCTTGTTTTTGTCGGGGTGGTACTTTTTGGCGAGGTTGCGGTAGGCCTTCTTCAGCTCCGCCTCGGATGCTGTCTTGGCTACGCCAAGGATCTCGTAATAGTCCTTCTCGGCCATCGGGGCGAAGTATAGGGTAGCGGCGCGCAACATCATTGCGCCGGCCGTGGATCTTGGACAGAATCTCGCACGGGCGGCAAAACGACATGTATGGATCTTTAGCGCGGCGAAACGTTCTCACGATGATCCTGGCCGGCGGGCAGGGCGAGCGGCTGTTCCCGCTGACGAAGGATCGCGCCAAGCCGGCCGTGCCGTTCGGCGGCCGCTACCGGATCATCGATTTCGTCATCAACAACTTCATCAACTCCGGCTTCTTCAAGATCAAGGTCCTGACGCAGTTCAAGTCCAACTCCCTCATCGAGCACATCACCCGCACCTGGCGGCTGGTCCCCGAGATCGGCCAGTACGTCGACATCGTGCCGGCCCAGATGCGCCGTGGTCCCTTCTGGTTCCGCGGCACGGCGGACGCGGTGTTCCAGAACCTGGAGCTGATCTTCGACGAGAGCCCCGAGTACGTCTGCGTGTTCGGCGGGGATCACATCTACAAGATGGATGTGAACCAGATGCTGCAGGACCACATCGCCAACGACGCCGACCTGACCATCGCCACGATTCCGGTGCCGGTCTCGGAGGCGCAGCACTTCGGCGTCGTGGAAGTGGACGCGGACTGGCGCGTGACGGGGTTCGTCGAGAAGCCGAAGGAAGGGGCGAAGACGATCCCCGGCCGGCCAGACATGATCCTGGCGTCGATGGGCAACTACATCTTCAAGGCGAACGTGATGACGGACGTGCTGCAGCGCAACGCGCTGAAGAACGCCGGCGTCGACTTCGGCAAGGAAGTGATCCCTGAGATGTACCCGAAGATGAAGGTGCACGCCTACGACTTCGCGACGAACTACATCCCGGGCGAGGAGCCGCACAACCAGGGCTACTGGCGCGACGTCGGCACGGTCGATTCGTACTTTGCGGCGGCGCTGGATCTGGTGGCGGTCACGCCGCTGTTCAACCTGTACAACCCGATGTGGCCGATCGTCTCGGCGCCGCAGCACCTGCCGCCGGGCAAGTTCGTCTTTGCTGATTCGAAGTCGCAGCGCGTGGGCATTGCAACGGATTCGCTCGTGTCGGACGGCACGATCATCTCGGGCGGCACGATCAATCGCTGCGTGCTGCACCCGCGGGTGCGCATCCACTCGTACGCGGATGTGGACGAATCGATCCTGATGGATGGCGTGGAGATCGGGCGGCATTCGAAGATCCGCCGCACCATCATCGACAAGGGCGTAAAGCTCCCGAGCGGCACTACGATCGGGTACGATCTGGAGCATGATCGCGAGCGCTTCACGGTGACGGAGTCGGGCATCGTGGTCGTGCCGAAAGGCGCGAAGATCGAAGAGAACGTGACGGCGTAGGCCGTCAGAGGATCCATGAACGGAAAAGCTCGCATCGACGGGCGCGCCGCCGATGAGCTGCGCCCTGTCACCATTCGCACGAATTTCACCAAGCACGCCGAGGGCTCGGTCCTGATCGAGGTCGGCGATACGAAAGTCATCTGCACCGCCTCGGTGCAGGAGAAGGTCCCGCCGTTCATGTACCGCAGCGGCAAGGGCTGGATCACCGCGGAGTACGGCATGCTCCCGCGCGCCACCACCGATCGCGTGGAGCGCGAGGCGGCTAAAGGCAAGCAGGGCGGCCGGACCATGGAGATCCAGCGCCTGTTCGGCCGCTCGCTGCGCGCGGCCGTGAACCCGGAGATGATGGGCGAGCGGACCATCTGGATCGACTGCGACGTCATCCAGGCCGACGGCGGCACCCGCACGGCGTCCATCACCGGGGCCTACGTGGCGCTGGTGACGGCGCTCTCGCGGCTCTATCTGGATGGGCACATGGCCAGCTGGCCGATCATCGATTTCATCGCCGCGGTGTCGGTGGGGATCGTCGGTGGCGCGCCGGTGCTCGATCTGAACTACGTCGAGGATTCGAAGGCCGGCGTGGACATGAACGTCGTCGCCACCGGCAAGGCCCGTTTCATCGAGCTGCAGGGAACGGCGGAGGGGGCCAGCTTCAGCGAGGAAGAGATGCAGCAGATGATCGGCCTCGCCAAGTCGGGCATCGCGCAGCTCGTGGAGAAGCAGCGCGAGGTGCTGCAGCCGATCCTCACGCGGATTGATGCGTATGCGCTGGAACGGCTGAATAAGAAGTTCCGCTGACGCGGCGGCGGAGGCCGATGGCTGCTAACGCGGCCACGGTCAGCACGAAGATCCCTACTCCCAGCTTCCAGCTCCAGGGGTCGTACCAGACGCGCACGTCGACTTCCCCCTCGGGGGCGGCGAAGCCGAGGAACCCGCCGTTGACTTCGATCGGGTCGACGCGCGCGCCGTTCCGCTCGATCTTCCAGCCGGGCCACGAGGGGATGCTGCTGACCATGAGCGTGTAGCGGGGCGCGCGGATGTGCAGGCGGTAGTCGGTCGCGGCGGCGGAGACGATCTTCGCCTCCGCTTCGCGCGTGTCGCCGGCGGCGCGCGGGGCGAGGAAGTCGAGGCGCATGCGGTCGTTCTCGACGTCGAGCTTTTCGAGCAGCGCGGTGTGCGCCCAGTCGTCGTGGGCGCGGAGGCGCTGGATGAAGACGTCGTCGCGGAACTCGAGCACGACGTTGCGGACGGGGAAGAACCGCGGCAGGGCATCGCGGTTCTGGAAGATGCGGCCGTCGGGGCCGTCGTAGACGAGGGGGTAGCGCTCCTGGTCGGGCATGTTGCCGTGGCGGCCGGCCATGACGTACTTCACGCCGAGGTAATCGAGGAGGCGCGTGGAGACGTCGTTCCACTTCGCGAAGTATTCGGACGGATCGTAGGTGGTGAGGTTGCGCAGGATGCCGAGGTAACGACCGTTGGCCATGGGATCGTGCGCACGGATGTCCTCGAAGCCGAAGACGGAGGGCGTGTTCTGGAAGAAGACGGGGCCCAGACCGACGATGCGGAAGGGCTCGGGATTCTCGAGGCGCAGCTTTTCGAGCGCGGTGATGGCGGGGGTCTTCGGGTACATCCACTTGGCGTCGACGGTGGGATTCCAGCCGTGGCCGGCTTCCCACAACTCGGCCACGATTGCCACGAGCAGCAGCAAAAGCGCGAGCTCGCGGCGCTTCATCGTCAGCGCGACCATCGTGGCCACGAGCAGCACGATGATGCTCGGCGCGCAGGCCAGGACGGCGGTCTGGATTTGGTAGCTGTGCTGAAACGGTGAGCCGAGAAACAGATAGGCCAGGACGGCGCAGGCGCCGGCGATGCCGATCAGGAAGGGCCGTCTTCCGCCGCGCTGGAGGAGATCGACGGCAGCGGCGCTCTGTACGGCCAGCAGCAGGACGAAGAGGAGCCGCACGCGTGCGTTCGCGGCGAGCCGGAAGAGGAAGTGGAAGGCTTGGCTCACGCCGGGCCAGCCCATCATCACGCCCCAGACGATCACGGTGGCGATGAGGAAGAACGCTTCGCGCGAGCGCCAGCGGCGGGTGGCGATCACGTTTGCCAGAAGTGCGAACCAGGCGGCGATACCGAGGAAGCCGGCGAAGCCGGTGATCGACTCGGCGTGCGCCGGTCCCCACGGCTTCTCCAGTGGCACCTGGCCGGTGAAGTGCGGCTGCAGCAGCACCATCGCGGAGGGCCAGTCAGAGTACGGCACTTCGGCGCGCGGCGGATTGGCCTTCAGCTCCTGATAGCGCTTGGAGCGGGTGAGCGATTCGGCGAATGGCGCCAGGAGAGGCGCGGCCAGCAGCGCGGCCACACACATCGCTCCGCCGAGGGTCAGGAAGAACTTCGGCCGGACCACTTTCTCCACGAAGACCAGCCAGAGCACGTAGAGGAGCGCGAGGAAGAACGTGTGCGAGGCGGTCTCGGGATGGCCGCCGAAGAGCATGGCCGCCCAGAGCGCGGCGGCGGCGGTGAAGCGGCCGAAGGTGACGCGCTCGGCCAAGAGATCGATGACGTAGAAGATGGCCGGCAGCAGGCACGCGGACGTGACGAGCGGGAAGTGCAGCCAGACGATGATGAAGGTGGAGAAGCCGAAGGCGACGGCCCCGATGACGCTGGCCAGCTCGGGGTAGCCACGCCGCCGGCACCAGAGGTACATGCAGGTGAGGGCGGTGAGGATCTTCAGCGCGGCTTCGCCGGTCATGGCCTGGCCGAGGTCGAAGAGAGGCAAGGCGAGCAGCCGGATGGGCGAGAGCGCGGAGCTTTGGGGATTGGCGAGGAGCGGGTAGCCGGAGCCGGAGAGCGCGTTCCAGAGCGGTGCGTGGAAGCTGCTCCACGATTCGCGCACCTGTTGGGCCCAGGGGACGATCTGGAGCACGAGATCGTTCATCTGGGGGTTGGAGACGGAGTGGTCGCGGGTGAGCTCGGACCACGGCGGCAGGGTCTTGAGGAAGTCGGCCGGGAGGCTGACGTAGTCCTGCGTGAGCGGGAGGTAGAGGAAGAGGAAGACCAGCGCGTAGAAGAACACCGCCACGCGCTTCGGCAGCTCGATCCCGGTCCGCCGGATCAGCCAGATGGCTGCGGCGTAGAGAACGCCCACGTAGAACCAGGTCGGGTTGAACACGGGCGCGGATGATAGCGCGGCAGTCGAAAAACACTACGCGAAGCGTTTGGAGTGCGGCGCTTTCCCGCCGCTTTGGTACAGCCACAGGCGCTGCTCATGGCTATACAAGAGCGGCGGGAAAGCGCCGCACTCCAAACGCTTCGCGTAG
>JAXDJK010000267.1:0-4076 GCA_034665665.1 Acidobacteriota bacterium | reverse complement strand
GCCTCCGGCGCGCGCTACCGTTGCTCCGAAGCGGTACACGTGTGCCTTGGCCACGGCTCCGAAAGCGCGCGCCGGAGGCGCGCACTACACCGGCGTCCACGACGAGGGATTCCAGCGCCTCGTACGGTCCGGGGTCAGACTCCGTTCCGGACACCCCGGGCGGTTGGCGGTTGGCGGTTGGCGGCAAAGACAGGACCGCGGTTCTCCCGTCAACCGCCAACTGACAACCGCCAACCGATCAGGCCACCTTCAGCCAGCGCCACAGCTCCGGGATGGTCGGGCGCTTACCGTAGGAGAGGATGCCTACGCGGAAGATCTTGGCGGTGATCCACATGAACAGGAAAATCGTGGCGATGGAGACGGCGATGGAGACGACGATGTGCCACATCGGCGGTTCGGCCACGAGCGTGCGCACGAACATGGTGATCGGGCCGAAGACCGGGGCCAGGGAGAAGCCGACGGCGATCTTGGAATCGGGATTCATGATGATCGGGAACATCAGGAACCAGGGGGCCATCATGACCATGGAGATCGGGGCGACGAACTGCTGCGCTTCCTTCTCGGTATTGGAGACGGCGCCGGCGATGGCGTAGACGCAGACGTAGGTCAGGTACGCCAGGATGAAGAAGATGAAGAAGAAGACGAAGATCGACGGGCGGAAGAACTGCGCCACGTTGATGCCGGCCATCGAAGCCGTGGCCGCGCCGTAAGCACCAGCCAGCGAGCCCATGATCAGCCAGACGCCGATCTGGGTCAGGCCGACTGCTGCCACGCCGAGGATCTTGCCCATCAGGAGCTGCGTCGGGGTCACGGACGAGATCAGCACCTCAACCACGCGCTCGCTCTTCTCCTGCACGATGCCGCGCATGGTCTCGTTGCCGTAGATGAAGGACGGCAGGATCAAAAGCGCGGCGAAGACGAAGCCGAAGAGGAAGTTCATCTCGCCGCCGGTCTTCTGCTCGCCGGACTTGGAGATCTGCACGGCTTCGACCGGCATTTCCAGCGTGAGCCGGTCGACATCCTCGGGGTGGATGCCGTTGGCAGCCAGGCGGTTGCGCTGCATGGCCTTGTTCGTCAGGCGGGCCAGGCGCTCCTGGGTCATGACGTCGGTGGAGGAGCGGCTGTAGTACGTGAGCTGCGTGTCGGGCGAGTCTTTGGCGCCGGCGGGGATGATGAAGACGCCGTCGAGCTTCTGCGCGCCTTCGGCGGCGAGGCGGGTGAGGTAGGGCTTGGCGTCCGTCTTGACGTCGCTGCCGGCCTGGTCGTGGTAGTCGATGAGGAGCTGCGACGGCAGCTCCGGTCCGCGGCGGCGGCCGCTCATGGCGTCGCGCGCCTCTTTCTTCGGGTCGGTCTTCTCTTTCGCGTTCGGCCTGGCGAAGGCCTGGCGCAGGAGGCCGGTGCCGTCGAGGACGGCGATCTTCTTCTCCCCCATCCCTTTGGACGCCACGAGGGCCGGCACGGCCATCAGGGCCAGCATGAGGAAGGGGAAGAGCAGGGTCATGATGATGAAGGCCTTCTTGCGGACGGCCTGGAGGTACTCGCGCTTCAGAACGGCGAACATCTTGTTCATGACTTCACCTCGTGGGACAGGGTCTCGGTGCCGACTTTCTCGATGAAGATCTCTTCGAGCGAGGGAGCGGCCACTTCGAAGCGGCGGATGCGCAGGCGTCCCATGGCGGCCTGGAGGATTTCCTGCGGGTCGGCGCCGTCCGCGAGGGTGAGCTCGGCGCCGTTGTTCTCGATGTTGGCGCGGAGGACGGTGGGCAGGTCGCGAAGGAAGGAGCCGTCGCCGTCGAAGCCGAGGTGGAGGTTGTTGCGCGAGCCGCGAATCTCGTCGAGCGTGCCTTCGAGCACGACCTGGCCGCGATGGATGAGGATCAGCTCGTCCGCCATGCGCTCAGCCTCGGCCATCATGTGCGTGGAGAGGAGGATGGTCTTGCCTTCCTGCCGGAGGTCGCGCAGGAGGTTGCGCACCAGGACCATGTTCACCGGGTCGAGGCCGGACTGCGGCTCGTCGAGGATGATCAGGTCGGGGTCGTGGAGCAGGGTGCCGATGAGCTGGACTTTCTGCTGGTTGCCTTTGGAGAGCTCTTCAACCTTGCCGTTGCGCTTGTCGCTGAGCTCGAAGCGCTCCAGCCAGTAGTCGACCTTCTTGCGGACGTTGGCGGGCTTGTGGCCTTTGATCTCAGCGAGAAAGAGCAGTTGCTCGATCACCTTCATCTGTTTGTAGAGGCCACGCTCCTCGGGGAGGTAGCCGATCCGGTCGCGAAACGACCGGCCGTCCTCCGGGCCGAGCCACTTGATCTCACCCGAATCCGGCAGAAAGATGCCGGTGACCATCCGGATAGTGGTGGTCTTCCCTGCCCCGTTCCTGCCAAGAAGGCCGGTGATGGTCCCCTGCCGGACGGTGAACGACACTCCGTCCACCGCCCGCACGGACCCAAACGTCTTCCGCACATCCCGAACCGCCAAAATGTCCGCCATGTAAATGCCGTCTCCCTGTGACGGCCTATTGTACGGGCGGAGAGGGTCAGGGTTGCGGGGGCGACGCTACGGCTTAGGAGTGCCGATGACGTCTTCGAGGATCGTCGGAACCAGCTGCTTTCCGACCTTCTTGAGTATTTTGACGACGCGACTGGCTACGTCTCGTGCCTCGAATCGCGTTTCGGATTTCGGGGATGGAGCAGGCGCCGCAAAAGCACCTGTCGACACGACGACCAGCAGCAGAGCTGTGGCTGCTGAGATATAACTACGTTTCATTAACGCCCTCCGAGCGAAGTGGTGATTCGGGAGGACGCGCCCTGCTACAGGAGTGCTCCAGCGACACAAATCCCTACCCCGAATTTTCCGGGTAGGACAAATGAGCCCGTCGAGGTCGGCTAGTTGGGAGGTGGCGCGAAGAGCAGTTGCGGCTCCTGTCGCAGTCGTTTCACGTAGGTTCGAACATGGTTTACCAACTGAACAGACGCTTGACCGGTGATGCTCGCCTCGCGCAGATATGAAAGTGCTGTCATCGCACGGACGGAGGAAGCAACTCCTGCTGCCTCAAAATGCTTCAAAGCCGTCCTGCAGAGTGTCGCAACGTCACCGGCACGACCTTCAACCATGAACAATTCTGCCAAATCGAGGGCGACAAGCGCGCTCTCAGAACTCATTCCAAGACGCGCGAAGTCGCTCAACAGCACGTCGAGTTTTTGAGCTGCGTCCTTTACGCGTCCGGCGCCGAGAAGCATCTTGGCGATGTTCCAGCGGACCCGGAGCGCTTCGGTTGGTGTGTCCGCCATCTCGAAAGCGTCAACTGCCAACTGAGCGAATGTCAGTGCGGCATCGACATCGCCCAACTCTCGATAACACGCCGAGATATTCTGCCAAATCAAGGGCAGTTCCGACGCGGAGGCCGGCGACTCTACTCTGCTCAGCTCTAACCAAATCGCCAGAGCATCACGGTAGCGACCGACCTTGTACGACACTGCCGCTTCCAATGACCGCGAGCGCTCCGCGCGCAGAGTGTCTCCCATCGACGCGAAGATGTTCCCCGCAGCGCGCGCCAACCGAGTGGAATCGGGCAAACGATCCATGGCGCGGTTTGTTAGAGCATGTAACAGCTCGACCCGCGCCCGGTCCCACTCCCCCACCACGCAGTCACTTAAGTGACTTTCCGCGACAAAAACGGCCTTTTCGGCTTCCGTGAAGCTACCCGTGTAGTACAGCGCGTAGGCGCGGTCGCGCCAGGCGGCGGCGCGGAGCTTGGCTACCGTGTCCGACGGATAGCGGGTCGGCTCGAGGTCCTCGGCGACGTCGGCGGCCAGCGCGGTCAGGACCAGCGCGTCGGGCGGCATGGTGTCGATGGCGCGGTCGGCGGCGGCCAGGAGGCGGCGGACCATACCGGCGGTGCGGTGCTCCGGACGCGACTGGAGACGCGCCGCCCAGGTGGTGCGGTCGCCGGCCAGCAGCTCGCGCAAGACGCCCTCGGCGATCGAGTCTTCGTGGGCCATGCCGTCGGCGAAGACGCGCAGGGTGACGATCGTCTGCGCCACCGGCAGATCGGCGCCGGGCTCGGGACGATCCCAGACGGC
>JAXDJK010000266.1:0-5427 GCA_034665665.1 Acidobacteriota bacterium | reverse complement strand
GCTGTACAAAAGCGGCGGGAAAGCGCCGCACTCCAAACGCTTCGCGTAGATCCTCACGATCGTTCGCGGTCATTTTCCCTGTTGGGTACACCCTGTTGGCCCGGTAGGCGCGCACCGGAAACTCGCGGTTTGCGTCCCTCCCATGAACATACCGGAGGACGTCATGGCCAAAAACATCGTTCTGCTCTGCGACGGAACCGCGAATCAGTTCGGGGTCGATAACACCAACGTCGTGCGGGTCGTGCAGTCGCTCGTGCGAGACGACCAGGCGCAGTTCGTTTTTTACGATCCTGGCGTCGGCACGCTGCCTGGCCCGGGCCTGGTCACGCGCTTCGGGAAGTTCCTCTCGAAGGTCATCGACCTTGCCTTCGCCACCGGCCTCGATCGCAATGTCGAGGAGGCGTACACGTACCTGATGAACAACTGGGAGCCGGGGGACAAGGTGTACCTCTTCGGCTTCAGCCGCGGCTCGTACACCGCGCGCGTCATCGCCGCTCTGCTATACCACCTCGGTCTGCTTCCCCGCGGCTCGGAAAACCTGATTCCTTACGCGCTGCGGCTTCTTCGGATCGCCCGCAACGACACCCTCAACCTCGGAGACAAGTTCCGCGAGACGTTCGCGCGCCCCGTTGGTACCGTCGATCGCCGCTTCAACGTTCACTTCATCGGGTTGTGGGACACCGTCTCCTCCGTCGGCTGGTTTTGGGAGCCGGAGAAGTTCCGCTACACAGCCACCAACCCCGGCATCGCCATCGTCCGCCACGCCATCGCCCTCGACGAGCGCCGCGCGTTCTATCGTCAGAACCGCTTCTATCCCACGGATGGCACCCCGCAGGACCTGCAGCAGCTCTGGTTTCCAGGCGTGCACTCCGACGTCGGAGGCGGCTACGCGGACTCGAGTCTCGGACGCTGCTCCTTCGACTGGATCCTCGACGAAGCCATCGCCGCCGGCATGCACGTCGACCCCGCCAGGCGCGCCGTCGTGGCGCCGCCGATCGCCAAGCCCTGGCTCGAGAAGAAACACAACTCCATCCGCGCCCCGTGGTGGTGGCTCCTCGAATTCTTCCCCAAGATCCATTTCAACAGCCAGAAGAAACGCAAGGAGATCCGCCTGAACCTGTTCCGCAGCCGCAAGCTCCTCGAAGGCGAGCTGCTACACCAGTCGACGCTCCAACGCCTGAAGGACGACGTCAACTACAAGCCGGCCGCAATCTCTCGCGCGTTCCGCCATTACGTGCGAGGCCTCACCACGATTCCACCAACGTTGCCGTACGCGAAGTCGCCGGCAGCACCGGCGCCGGCAAGACCAGCGCAGGTGCTGCCGGCCTGAATCTACAGCGATCGCAAGTAATTCACGAGGTGCTGCTTGTCGGTCGTAGAGAGCGCGTTGTAATTGAGGATGATCGCATTTGCCTCCGAGCCGGACGACGAATGGGCGGTGATGGCGCTGACGATGTTCGAGGTGCGGCCGTCGTGCAGGAAGTGCAGGCGCTGACCGACGCCCCAGAGTGGCGCGGTGCGGAACTGGTCGCCGCCTGCATTTCCCTGCGAGACGTTGTCGGCCAGGCCGGTGCCCATGTGGTGGATCTGTAGATCGCTGAACAGCTTCGCCTGAGCATTGCTCAGGTCAGGGGTGATGCTGGAGGGGCCGGTGGTGAAAGCCGTCTTATGGCACTTCACGCAGCCGATTTCCGTGAACAGCGCTTCGCCATTGATGATCGAGATCCCACCGCCCGGAGAGCTCGGATTCTGATCCGGCGGCTTCAACAGGCGCATGAACATGGCGAACATCGTGGCGTCGCTCGGCGTGCCGAGGGCCGTGGTGTTGAAGTTCGTGTGATCCTCCGGCGTCGCATTCAGCCGGCACTGCACCGGCAGACCGGAGGCCCGCTCTTCGTTCGGGTTCGGACGCTCCTGCGTGAACATCTCGTTGCTCACGCCCATCTCCACGTTGTAGGCCTCGCCCGAGAAGATCTCCAGCGACTTGTTCTGCGCCTTCCAGCCGAAGCGGCTGATGGTGCCGTCATTGCCGTTGCGGTTGAACGTGCCGGCGATGCCGACCGTATTGCTGGCCATCGCGGCCTGGTAGGCCAGGAGATCCGCCTCGTCGATGTTCTCGATCAGCCCACCGCCGAACACCGGCGTGGGGATGCGGAAGATGACGTTGTTCTTCGTCTGGGCCAGGGCGAAATTCGGCTGCTGGATCACCGAGGCCGTGCAGGTGGACGCATCGGTCCGTCCGGCGATGGTGTAGAGCGCGTGTACGTTTCCATCGGGCGCGGTGGTGATCGGATTGCCGGAAGCGTCGGTGTAGAACTTGAAGCGCGCCTCGCGCACCGGTCCGTTCAGCAGGACGAACGAGGGTACCGTGTTGGTCGCGCCGTTTGCGGTGGCGTCGGCCACCTGGGGATTGACGGCCGGACTGGTGCCGCCCACGGCCGGCTGCGCATGGCACGCCGCACAGCTCCGGGAGTTGAAGCGCGGACCCAGGCCGTCGTCCGGCGCACCAGGAATCGTCCCGAAGACCGAGCTGAGGTCCTCGAAGCGGCCCTTCGCATCATTGAAGAAGGCCAGGATGGTGGTGGGGTTGTTGGCGGCGACGGAATTGAGGGGAGCGCCGGCGCCGGCGGCACCGCCGCGGGGACCAGGATCGGTTTGGGCAAGCGCCGGGATGGCGAACAACGAGAGGGACACGACTGCCAGGACGCGCAATCTCACATCAGACCTCCTCACACACTGCGAAGCGAAACGTCACCGGGGGTCACAGCGGAAACATCGACGATGGCTCGATTACCGGGAGCGGCGGCCTTCATCCTCCGTACCGGGAACGCGGCCTTGCCTCTGCTTTTGGGATGAACCCCCGGAATCCTGGTTCGAAGGGTCCAAAAGAGGACGTTTCGGCCTTCATTCGGTTCAGGAAGTTCGCTTGCCTTTCCGGAATGACGTACTCAAGATCGAAGTGTGGCGATCGTCCGGAGAAGATTCTTCCACCTGGTGCGGCTGGCGGTGGTCATTTCTGCCGCATGGACGTTCGTCGGCTTCTTCTTCGCCAGCCAGCAGCACGCCGTCACCGTCGCGCGCGGCGAGGTCGAAGGCATCTCCGAACGAACCCTCGAGTCCATCGTCGTGGCCATGGTGGTCTGGGCGTTGCTCACGCCGGTCATCATCGGAGTGGCCGAGCGGTTGCCGATCGAGCGGCCCCGCATCGTCCGCAACACGGTGGCCCTGCTGGCCATCGGGGTCGTCTTCGCGGCGATGTGCGGCGCCATCGACGCCGCCGTCCCCCCGGCCTTCGAACAGAAGCATCTCGATCGGCGGCGCTTCTTCCAGGTGCAGGCGGCCGGCTTCCACACCGACCTGCTGTTCTTCCTGGCCATCGCGGCGATGGTCAACTACGGCCGGATCCGGCGCAGGACGGAGGAACAGCAGCGGCGCGAAGCACAGGCCGAGGCCAATCTGGCCAATGCGCGGCTGCGGCGGCTGCGCGGCGACCTCCAGCCGCACTTCCTCTTCAACACATTGAACGATGTGGCGGCCCTCGCGCCGCTGGACGGCGCCGCGGCAGCCGAGGCCATCTCCCAACTCGCCGACCTCCTGCAGCGAAGCTCGGAAGCGGAGCGCTCGCACGTGCTGCTCTCCGAGGAGCTCGACTTCATCCGGCAGTACCTCGACCTGCAGAAACTGCGTTTCGGACCGCGGCTCCAGTCGCGCATCGAAGTGGACGACCCGGAATTGCTCTCCGCCTCCATCCCGGCGCTCCTCCTGCAGCCGCTGGTGGAGAACTCGATCGTGCACGGCATTCGAAAGCTGGCCGGGGGAGGGACCGTGACCGTGCGAGCCTCCCGTGCCGGCGACCAGCTGCGCTTCGAAGTGCGCGACACGGGGCCAGGGTGCGATCCGGCCACGCCGTTCGCGCACGGCCACGTCGGCGTGACCAACACCGTGGCGCGGCTCGACTATCTCTACGGCGACGCGCCGTGGCTCCGCTACCGCCGCGATGGCGGCGAGTTCGTCGCGGAGCTCCGGATTCCGGTGAGCCAGCCATGACCGCAGCTACGTTTACCGCGCCGTTTCGGCCGCCCCGGTTGCGCGTGCTGCTTCGGTTCACGGCCTGCATCCTCGGCAGCTGGATGCTGGTGGTGTTGTTTGCCACGAGCGAGTTCTATCGCCGCTCCACCGTTCTGGGCGGGGCTCCGCCGTGGCAGGAAGTGCTGGGATTCCAGACCTGTGCGGCGCTGATCTGGGCTGTGCTCACGCCGCTGGTCCTGTTTCTCGCGGAGCGCCTGCCTCTCCGGCCGCCACATCGCATTCGACATGGCCTGTCCGTGATCGCGCTGATCGTCGAGCTGGCCCTCTTCCGCGCCGCGTTCGGCGGCATGGTGCTCAATTGGGGCGAGGGCGATCCGATCGCGCTGAGCATGATCAAGCTCTCGATCGGCATCCGAACCCATCGCGACATCGTCTTCCTGGCGGTGATCTTCTTCATCTACAACTTCGTCGAGGCCCAGCGGGAAGGGGCCAGACGCGAGCGGCATCACGTGCGGGCGCAGGCGCTGCTGGCGCGCACGGAGACCGACGAGCTGCGGATGCGCCTCCAGCCACGCTTCGCGCTGCGGATGCTCCGGCACATCGGCAGCGTGGTGCGCGACGAGCCGCAGGCGGCCGATGCCCTGATCGTCACTCTCAGTGCCCTGCTGCGGCGAAGCATGGCTCGCGACGATGACGAGTGGATCCGGCTCGGCGACGAGCTCGAACATCTCGACCACTGCCTCGATCTCTGCCGGGCCGGCGGCCGCTTCCAGCTGGCGGCGCGCTACCTGGCCGGCGATGACGTTCTGGCGTGCCGCGTCCCCGCGCTCGTCCTCCAGCCGGTGATCGAGACGGTGGTGCTCGATCTGACGTCAGGCGCGGGAGGGTCGGTGGAGGTGCGCTGCACGCGCGAGGGGAACCAGGCGTGCATCGAGGTCTCGTCGACCGCCGCGTCAGGCGGTGACTTCCACGCGCACGAACAGAGCGCCGCCGCGGTGCGCGCACGGCTGGCCAGCCTCTACGGCGGCGCGGCGTCCATACAGGTAGATCAACGTGGTTCGGCGGTAAACACCATTCTTCGGCTTCCGTATCAGGATGTAGCGACGCCGGAGATTCCCCTGGAGGCAACTGCATGATCCCGACCCTGATCATCGATGATGAGCCGCTGGCGCGGAGCCGCGTCCGCGCGATGCTGACCGTACATCCGGACATCGACGTCGTGGCGGAGTGCAGCAGCGCCAGCGAAGCAGGGACGCTCTTGCGCAGCGAGGCGGCCGCGCTGCTGCTGCTGGACATCGAGATGCCGGAAGCGAACGGCTTCGAGCTGCTGCAGACGATGTCGATGGACCGCCGTCCGGCCATCGTCTTCGTGACCGCGCACGAGGAGTTCGCCCTGGA
>JAXDJK010000265.1:0-5598 GCA_034665665.1 Acidobacteriota bacterium | reverse complement strand
GGTCGAATCGACGCGCGATTTCAAGGGTGTCTACCACGTGCTCCTCGGCGCGCTCTCGCCGCTCAAGGGCGTCGGTCCGCAGGACATCGACGTGGCCGGACTACTCAAACGCGTGCAGCGCGGCGGTATCCGCGAGGTGATCGTGGCCACGAATCCGAACGTGGAAGGCGAGGCCACAGCCCTCTACATCGCGCAGCAGCTCCGGAGCAGCGGCGTGCGCACGACCCGGCTGGCCTTCGGCCTGCCCGTGGGCGGCGATCTCGAGTACGCGGATCAGGTGACCATGTCCAAGGCGCTGGAAGGGAGGCGAGAGATTTGAGGGCGGGTCATCTCTCGCTGCGCTCAGGATTTAGACGAAACTGTGCTATACATTCGCGTCCCCGCGAGCGGGCACACACGGTGAATAATGGCAACTCCTGATCTCGTGATGTACGAGGAGGAGTACCAGCAGATCAAAGACATTCTGTCGCGTCTGCAGGTCGACTCCAACTCGAAGATCGTCTTCCTGGTCGATAAAAACGGCCAGCAGATCGCCGTGATGGGTGACATGCGCGGTGTCGATGCGACGTCGCTCGCTTCGCTCACGGCCGGCAACGTCGCCGCGACGGACGGTCTCGCCAAGCTGATCGGCGAGAAAGAGTTCTCGATCCTCTTCCACGAGGGTGAACGCGACAACATCCACATCTCCCTCGTCGCCCAGCGCGTGATCCTCGTCGTCATCTTCGACGAAAAGTCCTCCCTCGGCCTGGTGCGCCTCCGGGTGAAGAAGGCGTCGCAGGAGCTGGAGCGGACGTTCGAGGTCCTCATGAAGAAAGCCGAAGCGGACCGCGGCAATCTGGCCAACCGCTTCGATTCCCCCTTCGCGGAGATCACGGACGAGGACATCGACAGCCTGTTCAGCGAATAACCGCCCATGACGTTCATCAACTACGCTGCGCGGGAGATCAACTGCAAGATCGTCTACTACGGTCCGGGACTGTGCGGAAAGACGACCAATCTGCAGTGGATCTACGACAAGACCAATCCGCAGGCGAAAGGGAAGCTGATCTCCCTCGCCACGGAAACGGACCGCACGCTGTTCTTCGACTTCCTTCCCCTCGACCTCGGTACGGTCCGCGGCTTCAAGACGCGCTTTCACCTCTACACCGTACCCGGCCAGGTGTTCTATGACGCCTCCCGCAAGCTGATCCTGAAGGGCGTCGACGGCGTCGTCTTCGTGGCCGACTCGCAGGAAGCGCGCATGGAAGCGAACATCGAGTCGCTCCAGAATCTCGACAAGAACCTGAAGGAGCAGGGGTACGAGCTGAAGACCGTCCCCTACGTGGTTCAGTTCAACAAGCGTGATCTCCCGACCGCGCTGCCCGCCGAGGAGATGTACCGGCAGCTCAATTTCAAGGGTGAGCCGACGTACGAGGCGGTGGCGATGAACGGGACCGGCGTGTTCGACACGCTGAAGGCCGTGGCCAAGCTCGTGCTCAACGAGTTGAAGAAGAAGTAACGCCGCGCCATCGATTCCGCCGCTACCCTCGTCCTTTTCAAAGGACAGTTCTGTTTAAATGATGCGACCTGGTATTCCAAAGAACACTCCGGGCGTTCTTCGGATCAGAACGAGCGATCCGTTGAATACCCACGGGTGATCTTCAGATCACAACGAGCATTCCGAAGAACGCTGCCAGGCGTTCTGCGGATTAGAACGAGTGATCCGTTGAATACTCGCCGGTAATCTTGGGATCAGGCCGAGCGTTCTTCGGATCAACCGGAGCAATCCGTTGAATACCCTCCGGTGATCTTCAGATCAGAACGAGCGTTCTTCGGATCAGACCGGGCATTCTTCGGATCAGACCGGCCAATCGGTGATTGATGTACGCTCACGCGCGCATGGATCCGCGCTTCCGGCCGCTCTTCAACGCGCAGTTCTCCGAGGAACGATACGAGTGGTACAAGCGTGAGCTTTCGCGGCGGCTCGATACCTCGTTCGAGTTCCGCCTGGCGGAGTCGCCGGTCTTCCTGCCGGACGACTTGAAGCAGAAGCTCGTCGACGGCGCGCAGGCCATCGTCGAGCAGCTCTCGCGACCCGAGCAGATCGAGCGGATGAAGGCGGCGATCCCGGAGCGGTGGAACACACCGGGAATGGATCGCCTGCCGAGCTTCACACAGGTCGATTTCGCGGTGGTGCGTGGCGCAGACGGCACGCTCGTGCCGAAGCTGATCGAGCTGCAGGGCTTTCCATCACTGACCGCCTTTCAGATGGTGCAGCGCGATGTGTGGCGTGAGGCCATGTCTCCTATGGACGGGCTCGATCGCGAGTGGTCGTGCTGGTTTTCGGGCCTCGATCGCGCCTCGTTCATCGAGCTGGCCCGCCGCACGATCTGCGGCACGCACGATCCGGCCGAGACGATCCTCATGGATATCGATCCGCCGCGGCAGAAGACCTATCCGGACTTTGCCGCGACGAAGCTGCTCTTCGGAGTCGACGCGGTCGATCCGACGTCGCTCGTAAAGCACGGACGCCAGCTCTTCCGCGCTGACGGCACGCCCGTCCGCCGGATCTACAACCGTGTCGTGTTCGACGAGCTGATCGCCAAGAACATCGCCCTGCCGTTCGACTACCGCGAAGAGCTGGACGTGGAGTGGGCACCGCACCCGAACTGGTACTGGGTCTGGTCGAAATACTCGCTGCCGTTCCTCGAGCACGAGTCGGTGCCTCGCGCGACCTTCCTCTCGGATCTCGATGAGGTCCCGCACGATCTGACGGGTTACGTGCTCAAGCCGCTCTTCTCCTTCGCCGGCGGCGGCGTGAACGTCGAGCCGACCCGTGAAGATGTCCTGGCCATCCCCGCGGGCGAGCGCCACGCCTGGTGCCTGCAGGAAAAGATCGAGTACGAGCCGGCCGTCGCCGCGGCCGACGGCGGCGGCGTGAAGATCGAGATCCGGATGATGTTCCTCCGCCCGGACGACGAGCAGAAGCCGATCCTCGCGCAGAACCTCGTCCGCCTGTCACGTGGAAAGATGCTCGGCGTCGACTTCAACAAGCAGTTCACCTGGGTCGGATCGTCGGTCGGCTTGGCGCCCAAGAGCTAGCTGGTGGAGTGGTACTTGACCATGCGCAACTGGTAGTACGGCGTCTGGTCCTTCGAGCCGATGTGGCCGTACGGGTAGGCGCTGAAGGTCCGCTCGCCGTTCTGCCCAGGGATGCGACAGGTCGATTCGCCGTAGACCACCGTGCCGTAGCCGATCACTTCGTCCGCACTCGACCAGATCGAGTAGACGTACGTTCCTTCGTAGTGGCTGGCGGAGGCGAGATCGACGAGGTAGGAAGACACGCCGTACGGGCCGAAGCCCCCCACGAGATAGCCGGGATAGAAGCCGTTGGTGGAGCCGCAGGTCGGCGTCGTGGGGCCGGACAGATAGCACGTGGTGAGGCCACGGTTCGCACCGGCGATGCCGACGAAGGTATCGACGGAGCTCGTGAGCGCGCTGCCGAGGTTGTAGCTGCCGCCGGCCGCCGCGTCGTTGGCGGCGCCGCCTTTGATGATCTTGCGCGCCAGCGTCACCCCCATCGAGTGCGTCACGATGTCGACCTTCGTCGCGCCGGTGTAGGCCTTGACCGCCAGCACGAAGGCGCGCAGGCGGGTGAGATTGTCCTTTGAGTGATATTGCGACGAGGCCGAGAGCGCGCTGGCCGGACCCCAGGTCGTCGCGAACAGCTCGGCCGAGGTGTAACCCTGCGCCTTGAAATACTCGATGCTGGCCCGCCAGCCGGTCGCCGCGGAAGAACCGGTACCGATCGCCGAGTCCGAATTGCCGTGAATGAAGATCACCGGCTGATTCACCACCGCCTGCCCCGCAAACGCTCGCCCGCCGTAACTGCCGCCCGGCACGTCGCTTCGCGTGAACCCGTAGCTTCCGTAACCGTTGGTCGTCAGCCAACCGCGAAAGTCCGCGCTCAGCCCAAACGCGGGGTCAGACTCCAGCTGGGCAGACGCCCGAACACTCGCCAGAAGCAACAGGACAAGCAGAAGACGGCGCATCGAATCCTCTTTCAGACCGGTCGGTCGGTTTTGTATGGAAAGATTGTACTGCCGATGGCTCGGGGGTCAGGCCTTTGCTTTTCGCAAAACGAAGACCGAAGGTCTGACCCCCGCCCCTGCGCTGGCGCAGAACCTGATTCTCCGGGAGGACCATGAAAGCTGCCATCGAAACGGCTGCGCCGCTCATCCCGCCCCGGCCCACCTTACGGAAGCTGCAGGCGGTGGCGGCGGAGTGCCAAGCCTGCCATCTGTGGAAATTGGGGACGCAGACCGTCTTCGGCGAGGGGAAGCCGTCCTCGCTGATCATGTTGATCGGCGAGCAGCCGGGCGATCGGGAGGATCTGGAAGGCCGGCCGTTCGTCGGGCCGGCCGGCGTCCTGCTCGACCAGGCGCTGGAAGCAGCGGGGATCGATCGCGCGAAGGTGTACGTGACGAACGTCGTCAAGCACTTCAAATGGGAGCCGCGCGGCAAGCGCCGTATCCACAAGAAGCCGAATGGCGTGGAGATCACCGCCTGCCGGCCCTGGCTGGAGTCGGAGATCCGCGTCATTCAGCCGAAGGCGATCATCTGTCTCGGGGCCACGGCCGCCCAGGCGGTGATCGGACCGAAGTTCAAGGTGTCGATCCAGCGTGGCGAGTTCGTGGAGTCACCGTTGGCGGAGCTGGTCACGGCCACGGTTCATCCTTCTTCCATCCTGCGAGCACCGACGGACGAAGCGCGACGCTCCGAGCGCGAGCGCTTCATCGACGACCTGAAGAAGATGCGCGAGCGGCTGGGCCCCCTCGCGGCTTAACGACCCTCGCGGCAACGTGGTTCGTACACGACCCGCAGGCTCTGCGGCCCACCGGCCATCGCGTCGGCAAGCGCTGCCAGGTCCGGCGGCCGCGGCTCGGGTTGATCGAGCCACTTGGTCGTGACGGTCCGCTCCCCTTCCTGCACGGTCAGCGTCCATTCGATACGATCGCAGCAGGTGTCCTTCGGCACGTACGACTCCCGCCACTGCTCTGCTTTCGCGGCGCCGAGAAGCGTCCGGAAGCGCGCTAGCTCCTCCGGCGTCGCCGTGAACGTACACGTCTTCTCTGCCATGGTGGTCACGCTGACCACGCCGTCCGAACCGATCGCGTAGCTGCCCATGCCGTGACCGGCGAAGCCCCCGCTGCTCGTGACCGAGACCCGCCACGGCTCGACGGGAGTTGACTGCGAGGCGGCGCAGCCCGCCGTGAGGAAGCCGAGAAGAAAAGCCAGCCGGTACGAAAGCATTCGAGAACTCTCCACGTTGTAGATTAAACACGCAAAATCGCGTAGTTTTCGGCAGTTTCTTGCACCATTAAAATCACCCGTCGTACACTCGCTGCACCACACCATGACCCGTCGGATCGACCTTTTCCCGCTCCTCTCGTCGGAGACCTCCTTGGGAAAACGGAATGTGAAGGAGCAGGCAACATGGCCATAGTACCGAATGACAAATTGAAGGCTGCGGAGACGGCACTCGGGCAGATCGAGCGCCAGTTCGGCAAGGGCTCGATCATGCGGCTGGGAGCGAAGGAATTCGTTCCGATCGCCGCG